>JAISJL010000009.1 GCA_031261545.1 Candidatus Nomurabacteria bacterium | reverse complement strand
GAGTTTGTCTTTTTCTGCTGGGGATGCAGTTAGAAAATGTCCGTTGTTGCCGTTTAGGCGATAGATTGGATACGCTGCATTGGCAGTGTTGGAGCTTGGATAGACATAGAAGGCGATCTTCTCGTAACTGTTGCCGGAATTGGAAAGGTAGGTTTTTTCTGATTCACTTTGTGTGTAGAAATGTTCGTTGGCTAATTTTATTTGGTAGACTGGTATACTGTTCGGTACTTGTTCGGAAAAGGCATAAAAAGCCAAGCCGTTATACGAATAGCCGGAGTTTTGCAACAAACTGTCTCGGTCGGTTTTTGAGGTGGTTAAAAATTCGGAATTGTTGGCGTAGTCAATCAAACTCCAAACGCAAACCACACCAGCGACTTTGGAATCACAATCGCCTGGGAGTAAATGAGTGCTGCCGAACCATTTTGTGAAAAAATTGTAGAAATTGCGATTGCCATAAGCTCCGCAAGGCGCTTGACCCGTTCCGGCCGCTAAGGCACCGGCGTTGGGCTGGTATGGTGTGTAGCGGTAGAGGGCGGAGGTGGCACGATTTTGGATATTGACGATTGATCCGCCACAGTTTGCGTCCGGGTTATATTTAATGTAATTTTCACCAATAGGATAGTTCGTCCAACCACCGCTTAGAACTTCACGAAAGAAAGCTCCAGCGCTACGAAGTTGATTTTTGAGTCCTGAAAAACTTGGATCGCAGGTGGTTGTGTCGGGGCAACCGAAACCAGTTGCTTCTTCGTATTGTTTGTTGTTCGGCCAAGTGTCGCTGACTAGACCCTGTTCTTTTTCCAGTAAGACTAACAGAACTTGTGGGTTGATGCCGTAATCCTGTGCAGTTTGCCAGATGATGTGAGCGGCTGTTTCGCCGTTGAAAGTTTCGTCTGCCATACAGACAAAGCGGCCGTTTTCGATGTGATAGGAAACACTAGGGTATTTTGCGGCATCGGATATGCTGGTATTATCACAACTATTTTTGCTCTTTAGGAATGTTTGGATGCCGTTTTCGCTTAGCGCGTCTTTGTTGCTCATAACGAAATCGCTCATGATGTTGCCAGCTTCGAATCCGTCAAGGTAGGCGGAGGCGTTGTTTGGCTTGATAAAAAGTAAACCGGCGCAAGTTAGTAGTAATATGAATGAAATTATGAGTTTTTTCATAGGTTGATTTCTCCGTTTATGGTACCTGTTTTGCCGTTGCTTTCGATATTGATGGTGAAGTTATTGGCGTTACTGGGAAGATCGGCGATTTCTAGGTCAAATCCTTTGCAGGTTGAACTACTGGCGTTAGGGACAATGTTCACGGTTTGCCAGAAAGTTCCGATGGTGATAGTGCAAGTGCCAGATAGGAGATATTGGTCGATTTGGAGGCGGATTTGGAGGATTTCACTATTGACGCTTTGGGAGGTGATATTGCCTGTGATTTCATTTTGGTCAACCGAGGTTTCGTTTTGGATTGGTATTTTGATATCTGGCGTGATTGTCTCGCCGGCATCGACATAGGAATCGTCGCTGTCTTGGGTTATTTGCGTTGCTTCCTCTGGTTCTGCGGTTCCTTCAGGCGGTTTTTTATTAACAAAAATGAAGTAAGCGCACATGCCGAGCAGGATTATCAAAAAAACTATGATAATGATGTTTCTTGGGGTATTTGATTTTTTATTATATTTTTTCATATTACTATTATATCACTTCGCGGATTGCTTTGCAATGCATAATTTGGGTGAGAATTGCAAATAAAGTGAAGGTATATTGAAACGCCCTGTCCAGAGGGCAGAGCGTTTCGGTGCTTAGATTAGTATTTTGCTTGGTTCGCTGTTATCTGACGCCATAGAATACGCCGTTGTTGGTGTCGTCGGTCACGTTGACGTCATACGGTCCACCCGTTTCGAAAGGAGTGTAAATCCATACCGGAGCTGTTACGCCGGGTGAAACGGGGTAGGCTGCGTTGTAGGTGAGTATTCCCTTATAGGGTGCATAGACGGGATTACTACCTGTGCCGGTGTTCGTAGTTCTGGTCACATCGCCGTAGACGAAAACGATATCTTCCGAGGTGCCGAACGTGAACTCATCGAGGTTCTTGTAGGATTTTCCGTCAACCGCAACGATTGCGGCATTCGCGCCGTAATCGGCAACGATGAACTTCGCAGTGCTGTCCGTCTTAGAGAAAACAGCCGTGGTGGATAAGCCATAGAACGCGAGTGCGTCTTCTGCCTGTGTTTCCGTCGGCAGATAGGCTGTGATTGACCCGTCGGTCGGGTTGTAGTAGATCTCTCCGCCGAGTATTTTCACTGTTCCGCGAATAGGCGCGCCGATGGCTTTGCCCCAGACGGTGTCCATCCACGGGATGCTGATGTCGGCGTTGCCGAGTATGGGTGAACCGCTTTTGATTTGCGTGCCAGTGTCGGGCGTGATTGCGACTACGCTTCCCGCAGCTACGCCGTCAGCTTGGACTGTGGGTTTACCGACAGTGTAGCCCACTACGCCGGTAACTGTGTCCGATGTCAACTGGATGTTCCCAACACCGTTATATTTGTCCTCGGTGTAGGATACGGTGACGTTCTTGATGAACGACAGCAATGAAGACTGGATGGCGAGCGGGACGACAGTCACGCCTTCGCCCTTTGAATCGACGAGGTTCTGCGCCTGAAGGTTCTTTAACGCTGCGGTTAAGTTTGCGCCGGCTCCGGCACCCCACGCGGGATTGCCGCCACTGCCACCGCCACCTTTTTCGGGTGTGATGGAAAGAACATTGTAAGCGGAGTCGACCTTGACGATGGCACCTTGCCAGTCAGTTTGGGGTTTGTCACTTCTTGCGAACGCCGTGATGGAGAATGCACTCATCATGAGCGCAACTGCGAGGAACATTGCGAGCAAACTCTTGCCCGCTTTTTTGTTTTGGAGTTTCATAATGAAACCCTCCTTTCAATTAAGCAGGCCTTTCGGCCTAAGGTTGATCCACAAGTTTCCTTTTTTAAGGGATTCTCATGGGTTGACTGTGGCCGAAAGCTTATTCGGCCAATACTTGTACAAGTTTTGGCGCGACTTAAAGCCTCTCGTATACGACGCAAAAGTAACCTTGTGCGACATAGCTCTCGACAATCCGTTGTAGTACTGACGTTTTAAGCCAGCAGCCGACTTCCCAGGTCGGTTTTTGTGATTTACAACTTTTTGCAATTACTAATTGTATAAGGTGCGATTGCGAGGTATAAGATAAACTCTTATCACTCCACCCCTATTATAACACGATAAAAGCCAAAATACAAGACTTTTTGGCAAAAAAGTTATGCTTATTTTCAATTTTAACGTATTTTAGTGTATTTGGCATAAGATTTTGGCGTTTTACGCTTATGCTTGCTGTTTTGAGGCTAGTTTGGTAAAATAGTTTTCATGGAAAGACCAAAATATGAAGTTGTAACTCCAGATGATGGTAGATATAAACCTGAACCTCATGAGCTTGAGGTTGCGGAGATATTGGCGAGGCATTACGGCTCGGTGATTATGTTCCTGAAGCCTGTTGACACCTATAAGGTCAAAACGCCAGATCTTATAATGAATGGAGTGGAATGGGAGATTAAGAGTCCAATGGGAAAATCCAAAAAATATACCATTGTTGACCAATTCAAAAAGGCGTCAAAACAATCGAAGAGTATCGTTCTTGATTGTCGCAGAACGTTATTGCCAGACGATTTTATCCTTAAACAAATTGAGCGGAAATTAAATGAGCACAAAAGTATTAAACGAGTAATTTTTATCGGAAAAGACGAAAAAATACTTGAAATTAAAAAATAAATGTGATATACTGGTTTTAGGAAAGACCGGGCGGCACTGTATGGGGCTGTCAAAGGAGTATTCCTGAAATTATTTACACATTTCTGAGTCACTTAACGTCGCACAAGGTTACTTTTGCGAAGTTGGAGTAGACTTTAGTCGCGCCAAAACTTGTACAAGTATTGGCCGGATAAGCTTTCGGCCACAAATGTAGGGTTACGGTTCTAAACCGTAACATCACAAAGGGCCGAAAGGCTCGCTTAATTTGAAAGGAGGGTTTCTATTATGAAACTCAAAATCAAACAAGCGAGTGGCAGAAAGCTACTCGCAACATTCCTCGCAGTTGCGCTCATGATGAGTGCATTCTCCATCACGGCGTTCGCAAGAAGTGACGTCGCACCGGACACTTGGGACGGCGTTATTGTCAAGGTTGATTCGGCGTATAACACCATTTCTATCACGGCGGAAAAGAACTCTGGCAGCGGTTCTGGTAACCCTGCATGGGGGGCTGGCGCAGGAGTCAACTTGGCTACGGCGTTGAAGAGTTTGCAGGCGAAAAACTATGTAGACTCTAAGAACGAAGGTGTATCGGCAGTTCCTCTGGCAATTCAAACCTCGCTGTTATCGTTCATTAAGGATGTTAAGGTTTCCTATGATGAAGATAAGTATAACGGGCTTGGTGACATCGTTATAACGGCAGGAACCGAAACCGTGACACTCAGCTACGATACGGAAAGTAGCTCGCTTCTGGCTACAGCTGGAGGCTACACCGTCAAACTCGGCGATTCCGACATTGATGCTCCGTGGATGGACACCGTTTGGGGTAAAGCCATCGGCGCGCCCATTCGTGCAACGGTCGTTGGTCTTGGCGGAAAAATCTTCTACAACAAGGTTGACGGTTCTATCACAGCGTATTTGCCTCGGAAGGCAGACCTCCTAGTAACTCTCTATAAGTATCTTGCAGGGGGTGCGCGCTTCCTGAACGGTTATTCAAGTGACGGTGGAGCTACTTGGACTACGGACTATAGCGTTGGTGGCGTTTCAGGCAAGTATTTCGATATCAGTGATTCGCCCAGCGCAGTAGGCAATGTTACTGGTCTAAGCGGTAGCTACAAAGCCGATAAGGTGACCGTGGATGTAGCCCAAGCAACCGATATTTTCGTTGTGTATGGCGACAAATCGCCCATACAAACGAACAACGCATATCCGACTTATAAGGGCATCATTCGCTATGTAACTACTACCGGTTGGGTTTACGAGCCTCTCGAAACGGGTGGGCCATACACGGTTCATTATGATGCTGCCGCGGTGAACAACCAGCTCGGAGAGGGTGGAGAGTTCTACCTCGTTAAGTGACGAGAAACACAAGGTTAAGCAAATTACTAATCTATGCACACGAAACGCTCTGCCCTTTGGACAGGGCGTTTCAACAGGATAGATTTTTTGGATGATTTGTGATATAATTTGGGTATGAGTAAAGTAAAAATATCGGTGATTATTACTTGTTACAACAAGGCTTTGTATATTCGGCAGGCGGTAGAAAGCGTTGTGCAGCAAGATTATGAAAATATGGAAATTATAGTGGTTGACGACGACTCGACGGATGGTGGTGTGGAGATATTGAGGGGAGTGGTGCAAGAATACCCACAGGTTAAGGTGGTTTTTAACGAGAAAAACTTGGGTGTGACGAAAAACTGGGCTCGGGCTTGTAAGCTGGCGACGGGGAAGTATATTGCACGATTGGATGGTGATGACTATTGGATTGATAATAAGAAATTGAGTAAGCAAGTTGAGATTTTGGAGAAAAATCCAGAATATGGGCAATGTTATACAGATTATGATATTTTATATCCAGATGGAGAAATCAAACATGCGGTTGCAAGCAACTTTGTCTTTGCTCGTCCGGAGAATTTTGCGATGCACTTGGTGATGATGACGACGACGATGCCGGGGAGTTGGTTGGTACGGACAGATTTGATGCGGAAAATCAACGGTGAAATAGATTTGGATACGGTTGATGACACTTTTGACATACAATTGGAACTTTATGCGCAGACGAAGGTCTATTATCTTGATGAAGTGACAGTGACTTATAGGTTCTTGACCGAGAGCGATAGCAAATCGGAAGATGATCAAAAAATGAAGGGGCGTATGGAACGCTTGCGTGAAGCGCAATGGAAATATATTGAAAAATATCCAGATTTGTTTATGAAAAATAGTTTGGAAAATGAGACGAATCGTTCGGAATTGAAGATGCAGATGAAGTCGCTAAGAGAAATAATTGACAATCGTGATGCGGAAATTGTGGCTAAAAATGTTGATATTGCTGCTAAAAGTGCCGAGATTGTAGCCTTGCGAGCAAAGGGATATAAAATTAGGAATTCACTTTCATACAGGATTGGTCGGATTGTTACCGCTCCGCTGCGCTTGGGTAAAAGAATTTTTAGAAAACGTGTGGTATAATAAAAGATATGAAAAAGCGACTTTTGATTTATGTGCATTATAACAAAGATGGCGAGTTTGCGCCGCACGTGGCGTATCAGCTGGGCAAAATACGCGAATTGTATGACAAGATTTTGTTTATCAGCAATAGTGTTTTGTCGGATGATGACAGGGCGACTGTGGAAAAGCTTGCTTCGGAAATCATTCAGAGGGAAAATGTTGGGTTTGATTTTGCGGCTTGGCGAGATGGGCTAACGAGTGTTGGTTGGGATGAGCTAGCGAAGTATGATTCTGTGACTTTGATGAATGACACATGTTTTGGTCCAATACATTCATTGGACGCGGTTTATAAAAAGATGGACAGTCAAGAAATTGACTTTTGGGGGTTGATAAACCATGCGGCATCAAACAGCGAGTTTGGATACATACCGGAGCATTTGCAGTCGTTTTTTATATGCTTCAACCGGTCGGCGACGATGGCTGTTGCGTTCAGGAAGTTTTGGGAGGGTGTGGAAGATGAACAAGATGTGAACCAAGTTATCGCTAAGTATGAAACACGAATGACGGATTTATTAAAGAAATCTGGTCTGAAATACGAAGCTTTTTTCAATACAAATGGCTCAAAACGAAAGTTCCAGAATTATACGATTTATTATCCCAAGTTGTTACTCAAGAGTGGTTTTCCATTAGTTAAAGTTAAGGCGTTCTTGGTTGGTAAAAAGAGTGGCAAGAGTTTGCGCGGGTATGTGACTAAAAAAACCGATTATCCAGTTAAATACATTGAGGAGTATTTTGATAGATATAAATTACCGTTTTTGGAATTGAATAATGATAATTTTGTGAAGGTGATTTTGCGCAAGCCTTATCGTTTTGCTCGAAAGGTGTGGCATGGGCTGGAGATTATCGTAAGAAGAGGGCCTAGAGAATTTACCAAGATTTTCTTGAAAAAAGTTTTGGCAAGATTATATGGCGGCGACGCTATTCCTGTATCGAGTGGCTTTTCGGAATATTACAATGCTAATTTGGCAAATAATTACGCTGAACACCAGGTGATCGTGAACAGCGATAAGGTTTATTGGCATAGTGATGAATTGAAAACTCATTATGTGCGCGGTGACGGTGACCCGAGGGTGATGGCTATATATTTACCGCAATTTCATCCTTTTAAGGAAAATGATCAAGCATGGGGCAGGGGATTTACTGAGTGGACAAATGTGACTGCCAGCACGCCGAGGTTTGTGGGGCAAGAGCAGCCGGTTTTTCCATCCGATTTGGGTTTTTATGATTTGCGGAATCCACAAATCATACATGAACAGATAGGCTTGGCAAAAAAATATGGTGTTTATGGCTTTCAATTTTATTATTATTGGTTTTCGGGCAAAAAAGTTATGGAGATGCCGATTGATATTTTCTTGGAACATAAAGATTGGGATTTTCACTTTTCAATTTGTTGGGCTAATGAAAATTGGACTAGAAAATGGGACGGATCTGATGATGAGGTCATTTTTGAGCAAAAAAATCGAGAAAGTGATCCGTTGCAATTCATTAAGGACGTGGCTAAATATCTGAATGATTCGCGTTATGTAACAGAGAATGGTAAGCCAATCTTGACGGTGTATAGGGTTGATTTATTGGATGATGCAAAAAAATACGCTCGTATTTGGCGGGAGTATTTTAAGAAAGAATATGACAAGGAATTGTGGCTGATCGCGTGTACTAATTTTGCGAATTTTGATGTTTCTGACATTGGGTTTGATGCAACGATGGATTTTACGCCAACGAATTCGACGGTACCGGCGATCAAGAATTATGTCAGTGAAAAGGGCAAATTCATCGACGTGAGCAATAAACTGATTGATGCTAATTGGTCGGGATACTGTGTGGATTATCGGCATATTGCGAAAACGGAGATGGAAAATATAGCAAAAAATTCTAACACGTATAAAACCATTTCACCGAGTTGGTGCAATGAGGCGCGGCGTAAAGGAAAGGGGGGCGTAACATTTTTCAAGTCAAGTCCAGAATTATATGCTAAATGGCTCGACACTATTTTGGATTATGAGACTAATATTAAGAAAAAATCTATGCCGATTGTCTTCATAAATGCATGGAATGAATGGGCGGAGTCGGCTATGTTGGAGCCGTCGCAACAGCTTGGTCATAATACGTTAATTAGAACTGCAGAAGTGATTGCGAAGTATAGCCAGAATCCTAGGAATAAAATTAACTTTCCAGAATATGGAATTATACGGTCGGGCAATGCGAAGATTGCAGTTATAGTTCATTTGTATTATTTGGACTCCTGGAAGTTGCTGTCGGAGAAGCTGCGTAATTTGGACAGAAGCTTTGATTTGTTTATATCTACTCGACCAGAGTATGTTGATACATTTTATCCGGAAAGAATATCTCAATATCATAAAAATACTACCGTAATTCCTGTGCCGAATCACGGTAGGGATGTGTTGCCGTTTGTGATGATCGCGCAGAGGATTAGAAACGCTGGGTATGAAAATTGCTTGAAATTGCACTCCAAGAAATCGAAGCATCGGGATGACGGTCAAGAATGGGCGAAAGATATATACGCTTCGCTTTTGCCAGAGGATACGAAGGAGTTGGTCGTAGCTCTTGATGATAGCGAGATGGGGATAATCGGACCAAAGCGGCACATCGTGTCCCTATCTAAACATATGGGCGGCGATGAGAGAGCGCTTAGGAGCTTGATGGCTAATATTTTTAGCGCGAAAGAAGTTGACAATATCATCAAACATTCCGAAATGTATCCATATTTTGGTGGAACGATGTTTTGGTGTAGGATGAATTATCTTGATCCTCTATCGGATATGTTTTTGATCCCGTCAGATTTTGAGATTGAAATGGGACAGATAGACGGAACTTTGGCGCATGCGGTAGAGCGCCTGCTCGGTAAGATAGTATGTGAGAAAAATGGCAAAAAAATGAAGTCAATAGATACTCTTGGTCGAGTAGAGGATGTTGCGGACAAGTATGACCAAGAGTATAAGTTTGCGTCCTAGGCTAAATATTTTCCGTAGCCAGATTTCATAAGCGGCTTGGCGAGGTCAGCTAATTGCTCTTTTGAGATGAAGCTTTCGTCATAGGCGGTCTTTTCTGGTGAGCCGATGATTTGTCCGGTGCGTTTTTGGATGACTTTGATGTAATCGCTGGCGTCAGTCATAGAGTCGATGGTGCCAGTGTCGAGCCAGACATCATCTTTGCCGAGTGTGGTGACGATTAACTTTCCGCGCTTCAAGTATTCTTCGTTGATGGAGGTGATTTCGAGTTCACCGCGTTTGCTGGGTTTGACATTTTTGGCGATTTCGACGACATTGTTGTCATAGAAATATAACCCGACTACGGCGTAATTTGATTTAGGGTTAGTCGGCTTTTCTTCGATGGAAATTGCTTGCATTTGATCATTAAATTCGACAACACCATAGCGTTTTGGATCAGAAACAGGATAAGCAAAAACCGTGCCGCTGGTGTTTTTAGCACTTTCTTTGAGCGATTTGCTGAGATTGTGTCCGTTGAAGATATTGTCGCCGAGTACCAAAGCTACGCTGTCGTCGCCTATGAAATCTTCGCCGATTATGAAAGCTTGCGCCAATCCATCCGGCGATGGTTGGATTTTGTAGCTTAATTTGAGACCCCAAGAAGAGCCATCGCCCAACAGATTTTGGAAGTTGGCTTGGTCTTGTGGTGTAGTGATTATTAAGATTTCACGGATTCCAGCTAGCATTAGAGTTGATAGTGGATAATAAATCATTGGCTTATCGTAAATCGGCATGAGTTGTTTTGAGATGCCTCTGGTTATCGGCCAAAGCCTTGTTCCGCTTCCTCCTGCTAAAATTATACCTTTCATTTTGTGAGCTCCTTTCTTATGTAGTTTTCCATTTCGGCTTGCCAATCAGTTGGCACGAAACCTGCGGCTATAATTTTGTCCAAATTAAGGTTGGAATTAGTCGGACGCGGAGCGATGTTATCCTTGCCTTGATAATATTCCTCGGTTGATATTCCTGTTACGTTATTTGGATATTTGTCAGAAATTCGATAGACTTGTTTGGCTATTTCTGCCCAAGATTTGATTGCTCCGCTGTTGGAGATATTGTATGTGTCATAATGTGGGTGGTTTGTTAGAATAAAGTCGATTGCGCTAACGAGTTCGGAAGTGAAAGTCAACCGTCCGAATTGGTCGTTGACGACGTTGGGTTTGACACCTTTTTCTGCGAGTTCAAGCATAGTTTTGACAAAATTTTTGCCGTTGCCGACAACCCAACTTGTTCGCAAGATGTAGTGTTTTGGCGTAAGTGATACAGATAGATCGCCGGCGGCTTTTGATGCTCCATAAACGCTGAGTGGCGAAAAGTCTTCGCTTTCATTATGGTTTTTGAGTTGTCCATCAAAGACGTAGTCAGATGAGATGTGAATAAAGGTTAAATCGTGTTTAAGAGCCATTTCGGACAGGAGGCGTGGACCACTAGCGTTGATTTTCCAAGCAAGGATGCGTCCGTCGTCCGTTTCCGCGCCATCAACATTAGTGAAAGCTGCGGCGTTGATTATGACTTTGAACTTTTCCCACTCGAAGGTTTCGACGGCGGATCTGTCAGTAATATCCAGTTCGTTGTAGTCGACGGCGATGGCGTTGGGGTATTTTTTGCATAGATCTGATCCGAGTTGGCCTTTGGCGCCGATGATTAGGATTTCGTTTTCGTTCATTTGATTGCCTCCAGATTGGGGTGATGCAAATCTTTTTCGGAAATAATGGCCCGTTCGAGTGGGATTGGCCAAGAGATTTTGAGCTTCGGGTCGGCCAGATTGACAAAGGTGTATTCGGTTTTTGGTGACCAAAAATCGTCAACGAGATAAGTATACTCGACATCTGGGGTGAGGGTTTGGTACGAATTGCCGCAGCCTTTTGGCACAAAAATGGCCTTGGATGGGTCGAGCTCTAGTGTTTCGACTGTTCCGAAAGTAGCGCTACTTTGGCGTAGGTCAACGATGGCCACAAAGACCTTGCCACGTGTCAAGCTGATGTATTTATTCCATGGTTCGGCGTGTATGCCTCGTGTAACGCCGCGTTCGCGGTTGGAAGAAACATTGTTTTGGACTGGAATGAAATCTTTAGGAAAGCCAAGCTCGGCTAGCTTTTGCTTTTGGAAATTTTCCTTAAACCAGCCACGTTCGTCGCCAAAAACGGGCAAATCAATGATTAGCATGTCCGGTATTTTGCAGGTAGAGATTTTTAGCTCTTTTCCGTAAAGCGCGTCTTCGTAGTTCATTACTGGTTGTTCCTTGCGTATTCTTGCTCGACTTCGGCTTTTTGGTTTCTCCACCAAGCATCGTTGTCTTGGTACCATTTGATGGTGTTTTTCAAACCTTCGCGAATGTTAGTGTATTTTGGTGTCCAACCGAGTTCGGCGCGAAGCTTGTCGGCGTCGATGGCATAGCGTTGATCGTGGCCAGCGCGGTCTTTGACATGCTCGTAATCGTTTTTGTCTTTGCCCATGAGCTCCAAAATTGTTTCGAGTATGAATTTGTTAGATTGTTCGCCGTTGGCGCCGATTAAGTACATCTGGCCATTAGTATCACCCTTCTCCAAAATGGTGTGGACGGCGGAATTGTGGTCATCAACGTTGATCCAGTCGCGAACTTGTTCACCAGTTCCGTAGAGTTTTGGTGTTAGGTTGCTCAGGATATTGGTGATTTGGCGAGGAATGAATTTTTCGATGTGTTGATAGGCGCCGTAGTTGTTGGAGCAATTTGAGAGCGTGGCTTTAATGCCGAACGAACGAACCCAAGCTTGGACAAGCAAATCGGAGCCGGCTTTGGTTGAAGAGTAGGGGCTTGAGCCGTGATAGGGGGAAGATTCGGTGAACTTTTGATTTGGTGCATTGATGGGCAAATCGCCATAAACTTCGTCGGTCGAGATGTGATGCAGGCGTTTATCGTGTTTGCGAACGGCTTCCAAGATTGTGGCTGTGCCGACGAGGTTGGTTTCGATGAACGGCCAAGGATTTTTGAGGCTGTTGTCGTTGTGGCTTTCGGCGGCAAAATGGACGATGATGTCAGTTTTTGCAACTAATTCGTCGACTAAATCGCGGTCGCAAATATCGCCTCGGATGAATTCGATTTTGTCTAGCACCGTTTCCAAGTTATGGATATTACCAGCGTAGGTGAGTTTGTCTAAAACTGTGATTTGATATTCTGAGTGATTTTTTAGAGTATAGTGAACAAAGTTGCTACCTATAAAGCCTGCACCACCAGTGATTAAAATATTTTTCATAATACTATTATAGCATGTTAAGATTTTGGACGCAAGCGTATGCGTGATTGCGTAAGACGCCCCCGTAAAGATACGAGAGCGTTTTACTTGCGATTAAAGAGGAAGTGGCTTAGCGAGTTGTCAGTGTCGCCATGCCATATGCCGTGTCATCCGATGCGGCGAGAACGGTCGTCCCGACGGCTTCTTCCATCGTAGGGAAGCCGCCGTCTTTGTTTTGTGGTAATAAAACGACAATGATTTTGCCGTTTTTCTGGACGTCGCCGTCACTGACCCAAAAGCCGTCATAGGCTTCGGGTTTACCGGCGAGACTGAACAGTTCTTGTGCCTTTTCCGCCGATTTCTTTGGGATGACGACTACCTTGTAGAGATAGAGGTCGTTTTCGTCGACCGGCGTGTCATCGGTGACAAGGGCTGTCCAGCCGAACTCCGCGATGAGAGTTTTGTGACCTTCATCGTATCTGGTCGATAACCAGCCGTCGTTTAGCTTGGTCGGCACAAGCGCAGGGATGTCGCCGTCGGAGACGTTGTTGCTCGATGGCGCATCTTCTTTTCCAGCATCACCACTGCTGGGTTGCTGCGATGTAGTTTCCGTAGTGCTGCTTGGGCTGCTGTGCGGTCGGTTTGCTGTGCTACCACCACAGGCGGTTAGCGCAGTGGCAAGCAGGGCCGCTGCAAGGACAAGTGCAAGACTTTTTGGACTTTTCATTGAAAGTTCCTCCTTTAATTGTGATTTACAAGGCCTAAACCTATGTTCATAGGCTTCTTTTGGTGCCTATTGTCTCTATTATAGCACGAATTACGATAAAAGTCAATACATTTAGCGCGTGTAATCTGTTAGTAAAGATTGTAAAATATGGTTGCAAAGTTGAGCAAGATGGTGTATTATGGGTATAATGAGTGGGGTAAAGTTTAATTATTATGAAGGAAAATATGGCAAGGAAAAAAGCGGAGAACAAGAAACCAACGGATAAATTGGCCGATAAGACGGCGACGACGAAGTTTTTGCAGAGGGTGTTTGGGGATGCGGCGAAGAGGACGATAAAGCGGTTGATGAAGGGGGTGGTGCTGATCAATGCTGGGGCAGAGAAGTATGCCGAGATGACAGATGAGGGGTTGCGTGAGCAAGTGAAGGCGTGGCAGGACGATCTGCTAGGGTTTGCAGAGAAGTCGCCAAAAATCGCCAATGGCGAGAGAAACCCGAAGGTGGATGAACTTTTGCCGGATGTGTTTGCGCTGGTGCGCGAGGCGGCGACGCGGTCGCTGGGGATGCGACACTTTGATGTGCAGTTGATTGGCGGTATGGTGCTGCACGAGGGTAATGTGGCGGAGATGAAAACAGGTGAGGGGAAGACACTGGTGGCGACGCTGCCAGCGGTGCTCAACGCTCTTGAGGGCAAAGGCGTGCATATTGTGACGGTCAACGACTACTTGGCGCAGCGCGACGGATCGTGGATGGCGGAGGTTTACCACTTCTTGGGGTTATCTGTTGGTGTGATTATCAACAGCGCATCGTTTATTTATGATCCAGAGTTTGAGAACCCAGATCACGACGACGAGAAGATGAAACACTTGAAGCCGGCGACACGCAAAGAGGCTTATAATGCCGACATTACCTATGGAACGAACAGTGAATTTGGGTTTGACTATTTGCGCGACAACATGGTGCGCGACACGGACAGTTTGCGACAGAGATCGCTGAATTATGCGATTGTGGACGAGGTGGACTCGATTTTGATTGATGAAGCACGAACGCCCCTGATTATTTCGGCTCCAGCGGCGGACAATCCGGCGAATTATTACAAATTTGCGGAGATTATGAAGACAATTACAGACGAAGACTACATTTTGGACGAAAAGCATCGCACGGTAACATTGACGGACGAGGGGATTTCCAAGATGGAGAAGGCCTTGGGAGTCAAAAACATCTATAAGCCAGAAAATGTGCATTATATTTACCACCTTGATCAAGCTTTGCGAGCGGAAACATTGTTTCATAAGGACAAGGAATATGTGGTGACGCGTGACGGTGAGGTGATGATTGTGGATGAGCATACGGGGCGACTGATGGCGGGGCGACGGTATAACGAGGGGCTGCATCAGGCGATTGAGGCGAAGGAAGCGGTAGAGGTGCGACAAGAGTCGATGACTTTGGCGACGATTTCGTATCAAAACTTTTTCCGGCTGTATCGCAAACTTTCGGGTATGACGGGGACGGCGTTCACAGAGGAAGAGGAGTTTCACCAGATCTATAAACTGGCAGTGGTGCAGATTCCGTCGAACAAGCCGATTACGCGCGTTGACAAAGACGATTTGATTTACCGAACAGAGGATGCCAAGATTAGGGCGATTGTGGAGAAAATTAAGGAACATAACAAAGCTGGGCGACCGGTTTTGGTCGGGAGTGCGTCGATTGTCAAAAATGAACTGATTGCGGGATATTTGGACAAAGCAAAATTGCCTTACGAGATGCTGAACGCGAAGAACAACGAGCGTGAGGCGGCGATTATCGCCAAGGCGGGCGAGAAAAAGGCGATTACGCTGGCGACGAATATGGCAGGGCGTGGAACAGACATCAAATTGGGTAAAGGCGTGGTGGAATTGGGCGGATTGGTGGTGATTGGGTCAGAACGACACGAAAGCCGACGGATTGACAACCAGTTGCGCGGTCGCGGTGGGCGGCAGGGTGATCCGGGCGAAACGCAATTCTTCGTATCGACCGAAGATGACTTGATGCGAATTTTCCAAGGCGATCGGATTGCAACGGTGATGACACGGATGGGACTTTCGGATGATATGCCGATTTCCAACAAGATGATTAGCAAAATATTGGAGAGCGCGCAGAAGCGGGTTGAGGGATTCAACTTTGATTCGCGCAAAAACGTGGTGCAATATGACAACGTGATTAGCCGACATCGCAAGATGATTTATTCGATCCGTCGCAAGATTTTGGACGGGGACGACATGAATAAGGAAATTAAGCAACTGATCGTGCGGTCGGCGGAGATTTTGAGCGAAGTGCCAGCGAAATACAACAAACATTGGTGGGCAAACTTTAAGGAATTGTTACTGCTCGGCGAAAATGAGCGTGAGAAGGTGATGGAGATTGGCGCTATTAAGAACGAGAAAATCCGCAAACAGAAGAGCTTGGAATACATCAAGGCGATTTATTATCAGAAAGAGGATGAGTTTGGTGCGGAAATTATGCGCAAGATTGAACGAGAAGTGTATTTGCAAGTGATGGATACGCTGTGGATGCAACATTTGGAGAATATGCAATATCTGCGCGAGGGGATTCACTGGCGGAGCGTGGGGCAACGCGATCCTCTGGTGGAATATCGTTCGGAATCGCAAAAACTGTTCGACGGATTGCAGACAACTTTGCGTGAGCAAGTGCTGAAATTGGTGCTGAGTGTGCGTAAGCAGGAAGTGGCGCATCTCGCAGATGATAAATTGGAGAGTGATTTGATTGAAGCGGCGAAGGGCAATGACAAGGGCGTTAACGAAGTTAGCAAGGAGAAGAAGATCGGCGACAAGGAGTTCAAGGAGGGCGAAGTGATCAAAAAAGCGAATCGTGGCGGTAAAAACGTTGGGAAAAAGGCGAAGACTTCTGCGAAAAAAGGTGGAAAAAATAAGAAAAAGAGCAAAAAACGATAGCTTATGGAGCATAAAGTTGAAGAAATTGAGTTAAAAAACGGTGCCAAGGGGTTGCTGATTGATGTGCCTGCGGCGCGGATTGTTGACATGCGGTTTGGGTTTCGGGCTGGAAATCGCTTTGTGCGAGACAAGAGTAAATATGAGACAGCGCACCTGATGGAGCATATGGCTTTTGGAGCGAACGCACGATTCAAGGATGAGCAGGATTATGAAGCAGACTTTACCAAAAACGGGGCGTATCACAACGCCTTTACGGCGGATTTTGCGATGACTTATGTGGCGAGCTGTGCGGATTTTGAGTGGGAGCGGATTTTTGATTTGCAGAAATTGGCGATTGCGAAACCAAAGTTCAACGAAGATGAGATGATGAGCGAAAAGGGTAATATCACCAACGAATTGACGGGATATAAGAATAACTATGGGCGGCTGATTTGGCAACACATGCAGAAGGATTTGGGCGAAGACATTTTGATATTGGATGAGAGCTTGAAAACTTTGCCGAATATTTCGCTGAAAGATATTTGTAACCATCACGCCTTGACTCACACGGCGAAAAATATGCGGTTCCTCATTGCTGGAAATATTGGAGATAAACGAGCTTTGGTGATTGAGAAAATGGAAAATTTTGGGCTTCGGCTTGGCGAGAGATTGGAATTGCCAAAAGATGAGTATGTGGCGGCTCCGGCGAGGCTAATCCAGCGGAAGGATGCGGCGAATTTGTCGTTTGGGTTTTCGATGATGGTAACACGACGGTTCAACTTTACAGAGAACTTGGCGATGGATGCGCTCAATCACATCTTGACCGGAACGCTTTACAGCCGGATTTTTGGCAAGGCGCGGAAATTGGGGCTGGTTTATGGAGTGATGAGCGAGGTGAACTCGGGAGATAATTATAGCGCGTGGGATTTTGGCGGGGAAGTCAATTATGAGGCGGCGAAGCAACTTTTCCAGATTGTGCGAGATGAGATTTTGGGTATTTTGGCGAGTTGGATTAGCGACGAGGAGATTGAAGCGTTCAAATCGTATGCCTATGGGCGGTATTTGATGGGCGGGCAGACGGTGGCGGCGTTGGCGGAGAGTTATGTGGGGAATTATTTTAATTATGACGAGGTTAATCTGCGGAGTGATTTGCCGGAGCGATTACAGAAAATTCGCAAGGAGGATTTGGTGAAATTGGCGCGGGAGTTTGTGGCGAGTGGGATTTGGACGCTGACGGGAGTGGGAAATAAGGACGACGTGCGGGTTGCGGAACTTTATAAAGTTTTGGAAGGGATTTTTGTATGAAGATAGTTTTGCTCGGATATGGGAAAGAAAACCAATCGGCGGAGAAGTTTTTGCGTGCAAAATATCCAGAGGCGGAGTTTGAGGTGGTTGAAAAGGTTGAGAGTGAGATTGAAGTCCGTGGTGATTTGATTGTGCGGAGTCCAAGTTTGCCACCGAGGTTTGTCAAAACCGATGGGATTACGACGAGTGCAACGAAACTATTCTATGAAAATGTGTCGAGAGAGAAAATCATCGCCGTAACGGGGACGAAGGGCAAAGGCACGACATCGACGATTATTGCAGAGATATTGAAAGCGAGTGGGTTTAAGACAAAGGTTGTCGGAAATATTGGCGAACCAGCACTTGATGCGATTGCTGAAAACTTGGATTTTTATATTTATGAAACGAGTAGTTTTCAGGCATGGGATTTGCTGGCGTCGCCAGCTGTTGCGGTGATTTTGCGAGTTGAGGATGATCATTTGGATAAACATTTATCGCGAGAGGATTATTTGGCGGCAAAGAGCAATTTGGTTCGACACCAAACAAATGAGGATCTGTGCGTTTATTATGCTGGGAATGAATTAACTTTACAAATTGCGGAGAAATCGGCAGCGAAAAAAGTGGCATATCCATCTTTGGATCAGGCGCATATTGTGGGCGGTGAGTTCTATTATGGTTCGGACGTCGTTTGTGCAACTTCGGAACTTCGGTTGATTGGTGCGCACAATTTGGAAAATGCCTTGGCGGCGATTGACGCGACGTGGGAGATTATCGGCGGCGATATTGAGGTGATTAAAAAGGGTCTAAATAACGTGAAGCCTTTGCCGCACCGGATGGAGCTGGTGGGGGAAATTGACGGAGTGGAAGTTTGGGATGACAATTTTTCGGCTTCGATGCCGTCGCTTGATGTGGCGACTGGGGCGCTCGGCGATGTTGGCAAAAAATATGCTTTGATTGCGGGAGGGTTTGACCGTGGCTTGGGGAATTACGGTGAGATCGCTTCAATCTTGAAACGAGAATTTGAGCGGGGAAGTTTGCGCAAGGTGTGGCTGATTGGGCAGACGGCTTCGGCGATTGCCGAATATTTGGATGGGTTTGACTATGTGTTGGCGGGCGACGAGTTTGAGCAAACGGTCGGGGAAACTTTTGATTTCGCCAAGGCGAATAGCTTGGCGGTTTTGATGAGCCCAGGTGCGCCGAGTTTTGATATGTTTCGTGATTTTTATGATCGTGGTCAAAGGTTCCAGAAGATCATTCGCGGATTGGGCGAGTTTGAGTTTCTGGGCTATGCGTTTGATGATTTGGTTCTGACTTGTCGGTATCGGTCGGGTGGGATTGATTTTGAGGAGAAAATTGAACTTTGTGGAAATGAATTAACAGATGATATATTGAGAAAATACCCGAAAACTATTGACAAAATGCTCCAAGTGTGCTATAATCTTATCGGAACATCGTATTACAAGGCTTGGCCAAGTCGTACGGTGAGGTTTCGTGATGGGCAAAAAATAAATAAAGACTTGAAAGAATTACTGGATTTTGCGTATCAGGAAGGTTTGAGCGAATTTGCTTTTCAGAATAAATTGAGGCGAGAAGATCTTGCGCATTTTGAGAGTAATGTCGAAGATTTGGAAAAAAATGATGAAAATTATTCTGGCGAGGGGATTTTGTCGACGCAGAGTGGAGGGAAAGATTCGCTTTTGGTGGCGGCGCTATTGGGGCAAAGTGTGAAAAATTGGCAGCCGTGTTTTGTGGCAAATGGTGATCATCACCCTGTGGTTTTGGACAATTTGGGTGAGAAACTTTTGATTACGCAACGACGGCTGGACTTTGCAAATTTGCAAAAAGCGGCATCGGTTGGTGCGATGAACGGACATGTTCCGATTACTTTGGTGCTGTTGTCAATCAGCGTTTTGCAAATGATGTTGTTGGGGCGAGAAACTTTGTTATTTTCGATTTCGCACGAGGGTAATGAACCGAATACTAAGGCGATAAAATCTCTGACTGGCGAGGCGGATTTGGAAGTGCAACACCAAACAAGTAAGACTTGGCGAGCGGAGAAAATGTTTGCCGAATATGTCCGGAAAAATGTTTCGTCGAATATTAAGGTTGGGTCGATTTTGCGGGGTATATCGGAATTAAAGACGGTGGAATTGTTTAAGGAGTTTGCGTGGGAAAAATTTGGGCGAAGATTTAGCTCTTGTAATCGGGAAAATTATCGGCAGAATGCGGACAACCGTGAATTAAAATGGTGCGGAAATTGTCCAAAATGTGCCAATTTGTTTTTGATGTTGGCGCCGTTTGTTGGGAGCGAGGTGAAGCAGATTTTTGGCGGGCAGGACTTGTTTGGCAAAGAAAGTTTGCGAGAAGATTTCAAGGGGCTGCTTGGAGTTGACGGTGTGATTAAGCCGTTTGAATGCGTGGGAGAGATCGATGAACTACGGACGGCGTATTGGATGACGCGTTTGCGGTTTGGAGAGCAGTTTGCGGAATTGCCGTTTGGGGTGCCAAAGGCGGATTATGATTATGAACAGAGGTATCCGATGCAGGATTGGGCAAGGGAATTATTTGAGGAACTGGTCAATGGATAAGTTTAAGGGAAAAATAGTAGCGCTACTTTCGCGGATTGATAAGGCGTGGGAGAAGATCGGCGGCGAGGCGAAGAGCTTGTTGACAGAGGAGTTGACGGCGGAATTGGCGGATTCGGAGATTTGGAATAATCCGCGGGTGGCGCAGGAAAAGGCGGAGGAACTGTCGGCGCTCAATCGTCTGGTCAGGCCGTGGGTGGCGGTGCGGGAGCGGGTTTTGGAATTGCGGGATTTGATTGAGTTGGATGATGCTTCGATTAGTGATGAGATTGAGGCGGATTTGGCTGGTTTGGAGGACGAAGTTTCGGAATTGGAGAAAGTTTTGCGGTTTGCGGGCGAATATGACTTTGGCAATGTGATTATGCGGATTACGGCGGGTGTTGGTGGGTTGGATGCGCAGGATTTTGCGGAGATGTTGCAGAAGATGTATTTGCGGTTTGCGGAAAATCATGGGTTTGTGGTTAGGATTATTGAAATTAGCAAGGCGGATGAAGCTGGGATTAAGACGGCGGTGATGGAGATCAGTGGAGATTTTGCCTATGGAATGTTAAAGAGCGAGAATGGAGTGCATCGGTTGGTGCGGATGAGTCCGTTTAATGCGGACAATCTGCGGCAGACTTCGTTTGCTTTGGTGGAGATTTTGCCGGAGATTAAGCCTTCGGTTGTGAAAATTGACGAGAAGGACTTGAAGATTGATGTTTATCGGGCGGGAGGACACGGAGGGCAGAGCGTCAACACGACGGACAGCGCGGTGCGGATTACGCATTTGCCGACGGGGATTATGGTGGCGATCCAGAACGAGCGGTCGCAACTGCAAAACCGCGAAACGGCGATGAAGATTTTGGCGGCGAAGTTGGAGCAGCTGCGACAGGAGCAGCATGCGCAGACTATCGGGGAACTTTCGGCGGGGAAATCGGCATCGTGGGGGGCGCAGATTCGGAATTATGTGATGCAACCATATCAGTTGGTCAAGGATACGCGAACAAAATATGAGGAAACAGACGTGGCGAAAGTTTTGGGCGGAAAGATTGAGGGATTTGTTGAAAGCTTTTTGGACAAAAACGCTTGATTTTTGCGCCCAAGTGTGCTATAATGAAAGTATGGAGCATGCTGTGATGTGTGTTCAACAGATTAAACAATAAGTTAAGTGTAAAACTTGGTCAAGATCTAGGTCCTAGTGAAGGGAAACCGGATTGTAAACCAAGGTTTGCTAATGGGAGATTAAATGAAAGTCATTTTAGGTACCAAAATTGGTATGACTCAGATCATTGGTTCTGATGGTGTCGTGACTCCGATCACGGTGATTCAGGCTGGCCCATGCACGGTTACTCAAGTGAAGACTGTCGATAGTGATGGTTATAACGCTGTGCAGGTGGTATATGGTCAGGGTAAGAACTTGAGCAAGGCCTTGACGGGACACTTGGAAAAGGCCGTCAAAGGGATTTGTCCGAAAGAAATTCGCGAATTTCGCACGGATGAAGTTGAAGCAATTAAAGTTGGCGACCAGATGACGGTAGCCGATTTTGCGTTGGGGGATAAGGTCGAAGCGAGCGCAACGAGCAAAGGTAAGGGTTTTGCTGGAACGGTCAAGCGGCACAACTTTACCACGGCGCGACACACGCACGGTGGCAAAGGCGACATCCGCAAGGTTGGTTCGATTGGTTCGATGTATCCACAGAAAATCTTTAAGGGTAAACGAATGCCTGGGCGAATGGGGTCAGATAAGGTCACGGTCAAGAACTTGGTTGTGGCATATATTGACTTGGAAAACAATTTGCTCGGATTGAAAGGCGCTGTGCCGGGTCCGAAACGAGGTTTAGTGACGGTAGAAGCGAACGTCGCGGGAGGAAATAAATAATGAGTGAAATTAAATTAAACCCAGAGATTTTTGAGATTAAAGTTGAAAATCACGAACTGTTGAAGTTGGCGTATGACGCTTATTTGGCAAATTCACGCAGCGCACAGGCAAAGACCTTGAAGCGCGGTGAGGTGCGAGGCGGTGGCAAAAAACCTTGGAAACAAAAGGGAACTGGTCGGGCGCGATTTGGCTCAACACGAAACCCGATCTGGCGACATGGTGGTATTGTTTGGGGTCCAACGGGCAACGAAAACTACACGAAGTCGCTCAGCAAAACTGCAAAGCGAACAGCTGTGGCGCAAGCGTTGAGCTTGGCTTTGGCGGACAAAACTTTGGCGATTGTTCCAGATTTTGCACCAAAGGACGGAAAGGTCAAGGAGACGCTCAAGTTTTTGGCTGATAATAAACTTGCGGGTCGCGTGCTTTTGGTAGTGGCGGAGAAGACCGAATTGGTCTTGCGAGCGACTGGTAATGTGGCGGACCTGAAAGTGGTGCGACCAACGTATTTGACGGTTTTTGATTTGTTGAACGCCGACAAGGTGGCCTTGACGGAGAGTTCGGTCAAGATGATTGAAGAATGGTTGATTGGAGGAACAAATGCTTAAAACGATTAAACCAATTTTGAGTGAGAAATGCCGACTTTTGGCAGAAACTCGAAATACTTATATGTTCGACATTACTGGTAAAACCAGCAAGCAAGAGATCGCCAAGATTGTGGCTGGCGAGTTCAAGGTGAAAGTTTTATCTGTTGACACTTTGAGCCGAAAAGGCAAGGAAGCGCGGGTTTCGCGCGGCAAAAATAAATATCCGTTGACGATTGTGCGAGCCGACCGAAAGATTGCTTTTGTGAAGATTGAAGACGGGAAGAAATTGCCGTTCTTTGAGCAACCAGAAGAAGCCAAGAAAGCCGAAAAACTCGAGAAAAGCGATAAAAAAGTTGCGAAAAAGGAGACTAAGTAATGGCTATTAAGAAATATAACCCAACCAGCCCAGCGCGTCGCGGGATGACGAGCGAGGACTATGACGAAATCACTGCTAAAAAGCCAGTGAAGGCACTCTTGGGAAGCAAAAAACAGCAAGCTGGTCGCAACAACAGCGGTCGGATCACAGTTCGACACCGAGGTGGCGGGGTCAAGCGACACTACCGACTTTTGTCGCACAATTTGCCACTGGATACAAAGTTGACAGTTCTCGAGATTGAATATGACCCAAACCGTAGCGCACGAATTGCTCGCGTTGCTGACGAAAAGGGCGAATTGCATTACATTTTGGCGAGCCTTGGGATGAAAAAGGGACAACAGATCAACATTAGCGAGACGGCCGCGATTGAAAACGCTAACCGCCTGCCGTTGTCGCAAATCCCAGATGGTTCAACGATTTATGCAATTGAGTTGACTCCGGGTCGCGGTGCTCAGATGGTGCGATCGGCTGGATCGTATGCACAGCTGATGGCCAAGGAGGGCGAATATGCGACAGTCAAGATGCCATCGGGTGAAGTGCGCAAAGTGCTTTTGACAGCACAGGCTTCGATTGGTCAGGTTGGTAACATCCAACACTCGAACGTGAAGATTGGCTCGGCTGGACGCAAGCGCCGAAAAGGCATCCGTCCAACAGTTCGCGGCGTGGTGATGAACGCAGTGGATCACCCACACGGTGGTGGTGACGGTGGTCGTCACGGATCTGGTAAGCCGCCTCGTACGCCTTGGGGTCAGTTGACTTTGGGCTACAAAACACGCAGCCGCAAGAAGAATAGCAATAAACTAATCGTGCGAAGTCGTCACGATAACAAGAGGAAAGGGTAAATTATGAGTAGATCTCTTAAAAAAGGCCCATACGTTGACGTCAATTTGATGGAAAAAGTCGCCAAATTGTCGGCTGATGATCGCACGGTTATCAAGACGTGGGCGCGGGAATCACAGATTTCACCAGAAATGGTGGGACGAACGATTGCCGTTCATAACGGTAAAATGCACATCCCAGTCTTTATTTCGGAAAACATGGTTGGACACCGCTTGGGCGAGTTTTCGCCGACGCGCAAGTTTAAGAAACACGGTGGCAAAAAGGCCGCCGAAGCGAAAGGTGGCAAGTAATGGCTAAAACTGCAGTTGCTTATAGCAAAGGCGTGCAACAAGCGCCACGAAAAGTCTCGGTGGTTGCCGCTTTGGTGCGTGACCGATCGGTTGAGGACGCACGGGTGATTTTGCAACACACGCCGCGACGCACGGCTTTGGCTGTGCTCAAAACAATCGAAAGTGCAACGGCTAATCTGCTCAATAGCGCTTCGATTGACACGAAAACGATTAACATTGTGCGAATCGTGGTTAGTGCAGGCCCGCGAGCAAGGCGTTATATGCCAGCTTCGCGAGGACGCGCTTTGCCGTTCGAGAAGAAATCGAGTAACATCTTGGTCGAGGTTATTGGACAAGAAAAGGCGAAAAAAGTTGAAGCTAATAAGGAGACTAAATAATGGGACAAAAAGTAAACCCACGAAGTTTTCGTTTGCAGGTTGATAAAAACTGGAGTTCGAAGTGGTTGGTACGCAAGAGCGATTACAAAAAATGGCTTTTGGACGACATTAAGATCCGCAGTTTTATCGAGAGTAAGTTCAAGGCGCGCCCAACGATTGCGCGAATTGGCATTGAGCGATCTGTGAATCTGATGACGGTGACGATCTGGACGGCGAAAGCTGGCGTGGTTATCGGTAAAGGTGGCGCAGGTGTGGCGGAATTAAAGACGGAACTCGAGAAAATCGTTGATTTGCCAGTGCGAATCAACATCGAGGAAGTCAAGCGACCGGAACTTTCGGCAAAATTGGTGGCGGAAAATGTGGCTTACCAGATGGAAAAGCGCATGAACTTCCGACGAGCCATGAAGATGGCTTTGCAGAACACGATTTCGGCTGGTGCGCAAGGTGTCAAAATCCAAGTTTCGGGACGGTTGAACGGCGCAGAAATGAGTCGACGCGAGAAACTGATCGAAGGCTCGGTGCCTTTGCATACTTTGCGAGCAGATATTGATTTCCACACCGCTCGAGCGCAAACGCCGGCTGGAATTATCGGCGTTAAAGTTTGGATTTATAGAGGGGAAAGGGGTTAATTATGTCGATTTTAGCACCAAGTAAATATAAGCATCGCAAGGTTCGCAAGGGGCGCAACAATGGGATTGCTACGCGGTCAAACTATGTCGCCTTTGGTGACTTTGGTTTGATGAGTTTGGACAACAAAGACATTACCGGTCGCCAGATTGAGGCGGCACGTCAGGCAATTTCTCGCCAGACGGCGCGTGGTGGCAAGATGTGGATCCGGATTTTCCCACACATCCCGATTACTCGCAAACCGTTGGATGTGAAAATGGGCAGCGGAAAGGGTGATTTGGCGTGGTATGCAGCGAAAGTCAAGACTGGAACAGTGATGTTCGAGATTGGCGGCGTCAAAGAAGAAATTGCCAAGGAAGCCTTGCGGTTGGCTGGACATAAACTGCCAGTTCGAGTCAAGATTGTCGAAAAAGAGGGACGAATTGAGCTGACAGATGAACAGATTAAGGAAAATATCCGAAAGACAGATGCAGAAGCGGCATTTAAGGCTGAAAGCGTGCCAAAAACGGCGGAAGATGCGCCAAAGGACTTGACAAATGAGGCCAAGAGTGATATAATAGAAAGAAAGGAGCAGTAATGGCAAGGACATTGACAGGTGTTGTATCGTCTGATCTTCGGGACAAGACGCTTACAGTCGTTGTAACCAGCCGTGAAACGCACCCGATCTACCGCAAACAATTTACGATTACTCGTAAATACACTGCGCATGACGAGAAAAATGTTGCCAAAAAGGGCGACTTCGTCCAGATTAGCGAATCACGACCGATTTCAAAGACCAAGACATGGAAATTGGACAAAATCATCAAGAAATCCGAGGGCGAGATTATCTTGAAGGACGAAGTAGAAAAGGTGGAAGCATAATATGATTCAAGAAATGACAAGATTAAAAGTAGCGGATAACAGCGGAGCCAAAGAGCTTGGGGTTATTCGGGTGCTTGGCGGGACGCGCAGGCGATACGCAGGCGTGGGCGACATTGTTGTCGCATCGGTCAAGGACGCTTTGCCAACCGGCGGAACGAAGAAAAAGACGGTGGTGAAGGCAGTAGTGGTTCGCACACGCAGCCAAATTCGCCGCGCTGACGGCAGCACCATCTGTTTTGATGATAACGCTGCGGTTTTGGTCAACGACGACAAAACGCCAAAAGCAACACGCGTCTTTGGCCCTGTGCCGCGCGAATTACGAGATAAAGGCTACGCAAAGATTATCAGCTTAGCTCCGGAGGTACTATAATGAACAAACGAATTAAGACTAACGACTTGGTCAAAATCATCAGCGGAAGCCAAAAGGGCTTCGTGGGTAAGGTCTTGAAAGTTGACAATAAGAACAATACGGCTTTGATTGATGGCGTTGGCAACCGTGAGCGCCACATGAAGAAAACGGCCTACAATCCAGCTGGTGGCAAAAAAGACATTCAGGTGCCGGTTTTGTTGGACAAATTGGCTTTGGTGGTTGACGAAAAGACGAATAAAACCAGCCGCGTGGGATTAAGCCGAGACGAAAAGGGCAAGTTGGTGCGCGTGGCACGACAGGTCAAGAACAAGGAGATTAAGTAATGAAAAATAGTTATGAACCGCGCCTGAAAACTGCCTATAAGGCTTCGCTGAAAGATTTGCAAAAGCAACTGGGCTTGGACAATGTCAATCAGGTGCCAAAATTGGTCAAGGTTGTCGTGAGCAGCGGAACCGGTAAGCACAAAGAGGACAAGAAATACCTTGAGGTTGTCAAGAATACGATTACGAAGATTACTGGTCAGATGCCGACAGGGCGAATTGCGAAGAAGTCAATTGCTTCGTTTCACATCCGCGCTGGGCTGGGCGCGCCTTTGGGTTACGTGGTAACACTGCGCGACAAAAAGGCTTATGAGTTTTTGGATCGTTTGATTAGTGTGGTTTTGCCACAAGTGCGAGATTTTCATGGGGTCAAGAGCAATTTTGATGGGCAGGGGAATTATAACCTTGGAATTACGGAGCAATCGGTTTTCCCAGAGCTGAGTTTCGAGGAACTGTCGGTTTTGCATGGAATTGAGATCACGATTGTGGTTAAAAATGGCTCAAAAGAGGCAACGAAGGCATTATTGACACAGTTTGGTATGCCGTTTGAGAAAAAGGGGGAGAAATAATATGGCAAAGACTTCAATGGTCGTTAAAGACGAGAAACGCAAAGCACTGATTGCTAAATATGCGGACAAGCGAGCAGAATTGAAAGCCGCTGGTGATTTGGAAGGCTTGCAGAAATTGCCGCGAAACTCCAGCCCATCACGGTTCAAGAATCGAGATATGTTGACAGGTCGACCACGGGCTTATATGCGCCGATTTGGATTGGATCGCATTAACTTCCGTGAAAAAGCAAGCAAGGGCGAAATCCCTGGCGTAATCAAAAGTAGTTGGTAGGAAGGAAAGGAAAATATGTCATTACAAACAACAGATGGAATTGCAGATATGATCACTCGTATTCGCAATGCAATCGCGGTTAATAAGAACGAAGTTCTGCTTCCTGCTAGCAAGCTAAAACTGGCGGTGGCACAAGAATTAAAGAAAATTGGTTATTTGACAGATGTCAAAGTTGAGAGCAATAAGCCGCAAGATTTGCTGCGAATTGTTATCAACGAGGCGGAAAAGAACGCCAATATTACCGAAATTGTCCGAGTGAGCAAACCAGGGCGACGAGTTTATGTCGGCGCAACCGAGATCCCACGAGTCAAATCGGGGCGTGGAACAGTTATTTTGAGCACCAGTAAAGGTATTTTGAGCGGATATGAAGCGCACAAGGCCAAAATTGGTGGCGAAGTGTTAGTTAAGGTTTATTAAAGAAAGGAAAGTATGAGTCGTATCGGAAAACTACCAATAGTTATCCCAACTGGCGTGACAATCACGGTCGGCGAAGACGGTTTTATTGCCGTCAAGGGTGCTAAAGGTGAAATTAGCGTGATGCCACAGGATGGTATCAGTATCAGGATCGATGGCAGCATTGCCACGGTCGAGCGAGCCAATGACGAAGACGCTGTGCGTGCTAAGCACGGATTGCAGCGAGCGTTGCTGAACAACGCAGTCGTTGGGGTGAGCGCGGGATTTGAGAAGAAATTGGAGATCAACGGTGTTGGTTTTCGCTTGAATAGCAAAGGTCCTCAGGAGATTGAGATGAGCCTCGGCTTTTCGCACCCAGTGTCATACAAGGCGATGGATGGTGTGACCTTGAAGACGGAGAAAATGGTGATTACGGTTGGCGGAATTGACAAGCAAAAAGTCGGGCAAGTGGCGGCAGAAATCCGCGCAATCAAGAAACCGGAGCCGTATAAGGGCAAAGGCATTAAATATGTTGACGAAGTGATTTTGCGTAAAGCAGGAAAGACGGGTAAATAATATGAACTTAACGAAAAATGATCGACGAAAAGCAAGGTCAAGGGCGAAAGTTTTTGGAACGGCTACGCGACCACGACTGAGCGTCAAGATTACCAACAAGCACATTATTGCGCAAATCATTAACGACGAAAGTAGCGCTACTTTGGCGTATGCTGCTACTGTGAAAAAGACGACCGACAAGGGAACGATGACGGAAAAGGCGGCTTTGATTGGAAAAGAAATCGCCAAGAAGGCTTTGGCAGTGAAAGTTACGAAAGTGGTGTTTGACCGAAATGGAAAACTGTTCGCAGGGCGACTAAGTGCGTTGGCGGAAGCCGCTCGCAAGGAAGGATTGGAGTTTTAATATGGTAGAAGAAGTAAAGAAAACCGAAGGTGGTGAGAAATTCGTTCGTGGTAACCAAAATGGCGGACGGAATGCTGGCGGTCGTGGCGACAAACGTGGTGGACGACGCGATGATCGTAGGCCAGAAGCTCCAAAAGAGTTCGAGGAAGTAACGATTAGTATTGACCGCGTGGCGCGCGTTGTGGCTGGTGGACGACGATTCCGCTTCAAGGCTTTGGTGGTTGTCGGAAATCACAAGGGTAAAGTCGGTGTTGGCGTGGCAAAGGGTAACGATGTTACGGCGGCAACGACGAAGGCGGCAGATCGAGCCAAGAAGAACTTGGTGACAGTGCCGATCGAGAAAACAACTATTCCACACGAGATGGAGATGAAGGTTGCTGGAGCAAGCGTGCTGATTAAGCCGGCAAGCGAAGGAACGGGAATTGTGGCTGGCGGCGTGGTTCGTTCGATTGTGTCTTTGGCTGGTATTCATAATCTGATTAGCAAATCGCTGGGTTCGACCAATAAAGTCAACATTGCTTATGCAACAATTGAAGGATTGAAGGCCTTGAAGCCGCGAAGCCAATGGAAAATTGGTTCGTCTGATAAAAAGGAGACAAAATAATGAAATATCATGAACTAAAGGTTGAGGCGCATCACGACATCAAGCGCGTGGGTCGCGGTATTTCGAGCGGTCAAGGTAAAACTGCTGGTCGTGGAACAAAGGGGCAAAAAGCTCGAACTGGTCACAGCAAAATGCCAGCTGGCTTTGCTGGTGGTCAAAAGGCTTTTATGCAAGCAATTCCAAAGACCAAAGGCTTCAAGTCGTTCCATAAAAAGGCCGAAGTGGTTTATACTGACATGTTGAATGGTTTGAGCGGAAAAGTTGACAACTTTGCTTTGGCGGCTAACAGTTTGATTTCGGAGCCGTTCGTGAAAGTCAAGATTTTGACGCGAGATGAGTTGACGGCAAAAATCGAGATTTCGACGCAATTTGCATCTGCGAATGCGATCAAGATGATTGAAAAAGCTGGTGGAAAATTTGAGAAAGTGGAAGTTCCACAAAAACCTAAGAAAGGAGAAAAATAATGCCTACAATTAACCAATTGGTGCGAAAACCAAGGACGCGAGCTGGCAAGAAAAGCAAGTCGCCGGCGCTTAGCACGATCCAAAACACATTAAAAACTCGTTATTATAAGCAGGACGCTCCTTTTAAGCGAGGTGTTTGTATTAAGGTGACGACGAAGACACCAAAGAAGCCGAACTCGGCTTTGCGCAAAGTGGCGCGCGTGCGTTTGACAAATGGGCAAGAAGTTTGGGCGTATATCGGCGGAGAGGGGCACAACTTGCAGGAGCATGCTGTGGTCTTAGTGCGTGGTGGACGCGTGCCGGATTTGCCAGGTGTTCGATACCACATCGTTCGCGGAACTTTGGATTTGCAAGGAGTGCAAGGTCGTAAACAAGGGCGCTCGAAATATGGCGCAAAAAAGGAGAGTAAATAATTATGTCACGCAAGAAAACTAATGTAAGTTTGCAACGACCGATTGCACCAGATCGCAAATACCAGAGCGTTTTGATTCAACGGCTGATTAACAAATCTATGCTTGACGGCAAGAAACTATTGGCTGAGCGAGCGGTCTATGAGGCTTTGGAACAGGCAACGAAGACCTTGAAGGCGAGCAGCCCAGCCGAGGTGTTTGAGCAAACAATTGAGAATATTAGCCCATCGTTCGAGGTCAAATCTCGACGCGTTGGCGGGGCAAACTTCCAGATTCCATTCCCAATCCAAGGTCATCGCCAACAGCACTATGCCTTTATGTGGTTGGTGCAAGCGGCACGAGCTCGAAGTGGTATGCCATACGCTAAGCGGTTGGCTTTAGAGATCGTGGATGCCTACAACCAGACTGGTGCGGCTTTCAAGAAGAAAGAAGATACGCACCGCATGGCTGAAGCAAACCGAGCTTATGCTCATTTTGCAAAATAATAGTAGTTGAAACGTAATTTACCACAATACAACATTTTAGATAGCGCTCAAGGCCGCTTGGCCAAGCCTTACTATCTAAAACATTGTATTGTGGTAAATTACATTATAAAGTCATAATGTTAAAGGAGAAAAGGGCATGGCGAAGAAGATTGAATTAGATAAGTTTCGCAATATTGGGATTATTGCGCATATTGACGCGGGGAAAACCACGACGACTGAGGCGATTTTGTTCCGAACGGGGTTGAAACACAAGATTGGCGAAGTTCACGAAGGTGAAACGACGACGGATTGGATGGAGCAAGAGCGCGAGCGTGGTATTACGATTACTTCGGCCGCAGTGACGGCTTTTTGGAAAGATCACAAGATTAACATTATCGATACACCGGGGCATATTGACTTTACGGCCGAGGTGGAGCGATCTTTGCGTGTGCTTGACGGCGCAGTGGTGGTGTTTGACGGCAAAATGGGCGTTGAGGCGCAATCCGAGACGGTTTGGCGACAGGCGAACAAATACAATACGCCGCGTATTTGTTTTATCAACAAAATTAACCAGATTGGCGGTGATTTTTATAAATCTTTGGACAGTATTCACCGACGCCTTAGCAAAAATGCTCTGCCGGTTCATTTGCCGATTGGTTTTGAGAAGGAAATTAACGGGATTGTCGATTTGATCGATATGAAATCATATACCTACGGTGAATACACAGATCACGAGTTAGTGGTTGGTGAAATCCCAGCAGATATGAAGGAAAAGGCGGAAAATGCGCGAGCCTTGTTGGTTGAAGCGGCAGTTGAAGCGGATGATACCTTATTTGAGCGATTTTTGGAAAAGGGCGCGGAGAGCATTACGCGGGATGAGCTGATCGCTGGTCTTCGCAAGCGCGTTTTGGCTGGTGATTTCTATTTGGTGACAGGTGGCGATGGTCGTGGTGTGATTGTCGAGAAAGTCTTGGACTTGGTGACGGAATATTTGCCTTCGCCGCTGGACAAAGAGGCCATTTGGGGCAAAAACCCAAAGACGGGCGACGAAATTAGCCGAAAACCGGCTGAAAATGAGCCGATGAGCGCGCTGGCTTTCAAGATTGCAACAGATCCGTTCGTAGGAAAATTGATTTTTATCCGAGTTTATAGCGGTAAGATTACAGCTGGTTCGTATATTCTGAACGCTTCGACGGGGGACAAGGAACGCGTGGGGCGATTGGTGCGAATGTTTGCCGACAAGCGCGAAGATATTGACGAGATTACAGCAGGGGACATTGCGGCAGTGGTCGGGTTGAAGGATACGACAACTGGGACAACGCTGTGCGATCCGGCTAATCCGATTCGCCTAGAGAGCATTGATTTCCCAGATCCACCAGTTTCGGTGGCTGTGGAGCCAAAGACCAAGGCCGATCAGGAGAAAATGGGCTTAGCGTTGAACCGTTTGATGGAAGAAGACCCGACTTTGCGCATTCACACAGATGAGGAAACCGGTCAGACGATTATGTCGGGTATGGGTGAGCTTCACCTTGAGATTTATATTGACCGAATGAAACGTGAGTTTAGCGTTGAGGCCAATGTCGGCGAGCCCCAGGTGGCGTTCCGAGAAACAATTCGTGGCGATTCCGACGTGCAGGGCAAACACATTAAGCAATCTGGTGGTCGCGGTCAGTATGGTGATGTTTGGATTAAGTTTGAGCCGAATGAGATGGGTAAGGGAATTGAGTTTATCGACGCGATTAAAGGTGGCGTGGTGCCGCAGGAATATCGCAAACCGGTTGAACAAGGTGTGCGTGAGACTCTGATGGGCGGAGTTATCGCCGGATACCCAGTTGTTGATGTCAAGGCGACACTCCATGATGGTTCGTATCATGAGGTGGACTCATCTGAACTGGCGTTCAAGTTGGCCGGTGCTTTGGCAACACGCGAAGGTATCAAAAAAGCAAAACCGGTGATCCTTGAGCCTGTGATGAAGGTTGAAGTGACAACGCCAGAAGAGTTTATGGGCGACATTATTGGCGACCTAAACTCACGCCGTGGACGAATTGACGCGATGGAAGATTTGCAAGGTGGGGCAAAATTGGTGCGAGGCTTCGTGCCTTTGGCGAATATGTTTGGTTATACATCTGATTTGCGGTCGATGTCGCAGGGGCGAGCTGCTTCGACGATGGAGTTGGCGCAATATGAGGAAGTTCCACCAAATGTGGCGGCGGAGATTATCGAAA
>JAISJL010000019.1 GCA_031261545.1 Candidatus Nomurabacteria bacterium | reverse complement strand
ACAAACTCAAGACCAACAGCTATACCGACGAAGGCAACCAATTCAATACGCCGAGCGGTGTCGCGAACGCACCCCTGCCGTCCATCGGAAAACTCAATGTTTACCGTCTTCTTGCCTCGGAGCATTTCTACACAACTTCACTCGCCGAGCGTGATGCCGTCATCAAAGCCGGCTGGGTTTATGAGGGTGCCGCTTTCTCCGCTAGTGCAACGCCAAACGACAATCCACTCTACCGCATCAACATAGGCGAGCATTTCTACACTTCCAGTCAAGGAGAGCGTATCGCCATCATTGGATCGGGCGGCATCGACGAAGGTATTGCTTGGTACGCGTCCGAAGATCAAGTAATCTTCCGAGTCAATGGCACAGAGCATTTCTACACAGCTAGTATTACTGAATTATTTGCGCTCACCAAAGGAAATAAGTGGTTTTATGAAGATCTCCTCTCTGGTAAATACATAGACGGAAAAACGCCCGTCTTCCGACTTAACAAAAACGAACATCTTTACACCACCAACATCAAGGAAGCCGTCAGCCTATTGCAATCTGGCTGGGTTTATGAGGGTGTTGGGTGGTATGCTAGCGCGAATACCGATAAGCCAGTCTATCGCCTTAATGGGTCAGAACACTTCTTTACGGCTAATGCCGAAGAAAAAGATTTGCTAATTCAATCTGGCTGGGTTTATGAGGGTGTTGGGTGGTAAACCAACTTATCTTTTAATCTGTTTCATCAACCACTCGCCACTATCTTTTCTCAAAATATCTAGTTTTTTGTTAATTTCTGCCCAATCAAGCTTCCTCAATCGCAAAGTATCTTTCTCCTTATCGTCTGCAAAAAATAACCTATCATGATCAATACCGAACGTATCTAATAGATTCTCCATTCGCGACACTCCCCTGTTGTGATTTGCAAACACCACAAAATCTTTATTGTTTATTATTGCAAAAACCATACCGTGAAACGAATCAGTCACCACAAACTCAGAATCACGAAAACCCTTAAGCCAAGTTTCAACCGGTTGAAACCTCTTACTAAAATCTGTGCATAAAATCGAATACTCATTATTGTAATTCTGCGATATTTTTTCAATACTCGTCAGCTTTTCATCGTCAATATCTAAAATATAACAAAACACCTTTGCCGTTTTTTGCGTTCTGACCTCCGACGCCTCAATCAATCCAGAATAATCATCACTTTTTAGTAATAACGTAGGATCTAAGACGACTTTTATGTCTAGCTTTTTGTTTCTAGACAATTCCTTCACCAATCTCACGCCGGATTTTTCACGCACTGAGATTGCATCAAACTTTTTTATTAACGGATTAATCAGTGCCTTCTTTTGGTCGTCAATGCCAGCCTCGGCTAAATTGTCAACCCCAAAACTAGCAGCATAAGCAATGCGATTGGATTTTTTGTCACCCAAAAAATCCAAGAAATACACACCAAATTGCCTCCAATCACCACTGTACCAATCGCGCCAAACTTGATCCGATCCAACAATATAATCCCTATACCCCAGTGACCCAACTGGGTCAAAATCATAACCACCAATATATTTGTCAACAAATCGCATCATTTCCCCATAAATCGCCCTATTTGTGTCATCAGGAACCGTCGTCTTAGTTTTAACCGCATCAAAATTATACCCATTCTTTCTCAAAAATGTCAAAAGCGCATAGCGTTGAATAATGTTTCCATAATTATAATTTCCCGCGAGCGTGATTATCGCACCATCTTTTTTCCGATTCTTCGCAATCGCCGACAATTCCCTGATTCGTGTTCGGACTCGCAATCGCCGCTTCAGATTTCGCAATTTTAACAATATCTCGCTCATCACTTCATCTTCTTCACCACAGAACTAGTCATAGTCTTTTCTGCTGGTTTCCAAAACGATCCCCATCGACAATCGCTCCTCGGCATAATCTCAAATTGTAAAACATCATTAACTACCGCATAATCCTTGGCTCGATCGCGCGATTTAACAACAAAGAACATGCTGAACACGCCTTCTGGAAAAATATTATCAATCTCAACCGATACGCGCGCTGGGTTAAAACTCAAATTACCTTCTATAGTTTCATCACTTGACCAACGGTAAACTCGCTCACCGTTATCACGATCTAGGCAGAAGCCAATAATTGCATCTTCGTCCAATTTAATCTTTTCCTGCACTTCAATATCAACCAAGATTTTCTCACGAGTTTGCTTCAAGTCAACCTTCGCTTTCACAAAATCAGTTTCGACCAATCCATCATTACCTTTTTTGTATTGTTTTTGCATCAGTTCCGTTGGCATGAACAACTCTCGATATCTCTGCGCGACCTTAGCCGAGTTGCCAGAGAAAGCGATCTCGCCATCCTCAACCAAAATTGCATTATTACAGAATTGCTGAACCGAATCCATCGAGTGCGTCACCAAAATCACCGTTTTTTTCTCTTTTTTGAGTTTCGCAAAATACCGATAACACTTCTTCTGAAATGCCTCATCACCGACGGCTAAAACCTCATCCAATACCAAAATATCTCCCTGCGCCTTTATCGCCACAGAAAACGCCAACCTCACCTGCATACCACTTGAATAATTCTTCAATTTCTGATCCATGAACTCCGAAAGTTCCGCGAACTCCACAATCTCGTCATACATAGCCGAAATCTCGTCCTTCGCAAACCCGAGCAACGCTCCGTTCATATAAACATTTTCACGCCCAGTCAATTCCGGATTAAACCCAACCCCCAGCTCAATAAACGGCACCAAAGACCCATTAACTTCGATTTTTCCCTCTTCTGGTTCATAAATCTGCGAAATCAGCTTCAAGAGTGTTGACTTTCCGCTCCCATTACGCCCCACGATCCCAAAAAAGTCGCCCCTCTCCACCTCAAACGAAATGTCCCGCAAAACTTTTTGCTCACGATATCCTTTAATGCCCTTAAAGGCATTTATTATTGCCTGTTTTATACCAGAACTCTGCTCCGTCGGTAAACGAAAACTCTTTGACACACTCGAAACTTTAATCGCAATATTATCTTTCATTATAAAATCTCCGCAAATTTACTTGAATGCTTCTTGAAATATAAACTACCTGCCACCAAAAAACCCACTACTAGCACCAATGGAATTATCGCAATCCAAAAATTGTCGATCAAACCCCAAGTTGTAGCATTCTCTTGCGAAATCAAAACAAATCGTAAATCTTGTATAATCTGCGCAATAGGCGAAAGCATCATGATCTTCTCTATCATTGGGCTAAATGCTGCAATCATTGTAATAGGATAAAAAATCGGCGTAGCATAAAACAATCCCTGCATAAAAATCTCCCAAAGTGGCGCAACATCACGAAATTTAACATAAAAACCAGAAAACAACAGGGCAATTCCAAGCGATAAAGCATATAATTCCAAAATTAATAACGGTGCCAACAAAACTAACCAAGTAAATTGCACCCCATTAAATGCTGCAAAAATCAGAACTACCACCAAATTAATCGCCAAGTTTATCAGTGCGTTAATTGTTGCTGAAACAACAACAATATACTTCGGAAAATTAATCTTACGCAACAAATCACCCCTCGTCACAATCGCCTGCATACCGAAACCTGTTGCCTCCGAAAAAAATCCCCATAGCACATTACCTAGTAACAGTGCTACCGCAAAATGCGGAATATCACCACCAAACTTCAAGAATTTAACAAAAACCACATACATAATCGCAAATAACATCAATGGCTTCAGGATCGACCACAAATGTCCCAAAAACGATCCTTGGTAACGCAACTTGAAGTCCGTCTTCACCAATTCTTGGAGTAAAATGCGTCCTTTTCTACTTAAAATATTAGAGATTTTCATAATTTATATATCTATGATATCATATATCTATGAGAATTGCAATTGTTTTGTTAAATTATAATGGCTACAAGGACACACTCAAGTGTCTTGCGGCTCTATCCAAGCAAACTTTTACAAATTTCCAGATTGTGCTAATAGACAACGGCTCAAACGACTTTTCCATAATCGAACTTTCCAGGATCAAGGATGTAATTTTTCTTCGCGAACAAACCAACCACGGTTTTGCCGGCGGCGTCAATATAGGCATAAAATATTCCATGAA
>JAISJL010000031.1 GCA_031261545.1 Candidatus Nomurabacteria bacterium | reverse complement strand
ACCACAACTGTGCGTAACGTCATAGCTTTCGTAACTATAGTAGTATCCTGTTCCACTAGCATACGGTGAATTTGCCGAATGGATGTTATCATCTGATGGGTGCGCTACTGTCCACCACTCACCCGGGTTTACTGACGAATCTTGTTTATAGGATCTGCCTGGTTGCCTGTCCGTTGCAAAGATATCTGACATGTAGGTATCTTGGTTGCGGTAACTTTGACAATCATTATCCTCTTTAGTAGTCGCGTCAAAACCAGCCCTCCACGACGTGTATGTTGCGGGGATATGCCCATGATCACTGTTTATCATATAATCACAAATTAACTGTTGATCGTCATCCCAGTGCGGATATAGAGAGGCATATGTCCAACAAGCGCGGTTCACTTCATGCATAAACTGTATACTGTCAGTTGGTCTTGCATAAATGGTTTCATACGGCGAGCTCTCTTTCTCCCAACCGCTATACGGCGACCCACCTGTTTTATCCGTTACAAATGTGCTGAGTGTACAAGACGCCGAACCAACAGGCGGAGTTATCACAGATGTCGAATGACAGTTATTCTTCCCAGCGCTGCTGCTATCTGCCGCCGATTGCGAGCTGAACGGTCCGCCTCCATCACAGTCATAGAACGACGGCTCATCTTCTGGCGGCTGCTCACTTGTCGTTATACCAAACACATTGCCACATTTTGCCTTGATGTCTATCGTATAGACCGTTCCATCCTCCGCGGTATATACTATCTTTATAACTTTTGCATCAGATACCTCCGAATAAGTGCCAACAAGATTCGTCAAGATTTGACCTGTCGTAATACTCTTCAAGTTCATCGAGTTAGTCACAGTTTCCCCGCCTAGCGTAGCGATTTCTATAGTTGTATTGCTTGAATTCAAGATAGAAGACAGGTTCTGTCCAGTGGCATCCTGAACCATGGTTTGGAGATATTGAGTCATTGGATCACTGCTATTAAGACCGCTCGCCAACTGGCTACCGCTCAAAGACGTTCCGTCGGGAGTATTCGTATAGTCACCCTTAATGTCAGATGTCGATGAAGCCGAATAATAAACATTACCGTTATCATCAGTCCAACAATAACTACAGCCCGAAGCTCCCGCTGCGGATAATTCTGCCGCCGTTGACGGATGCACATTGACGGAATCAACCGCGTATGCGCTGTTAGTTCCACATAATACCACAACAAAAGCGATAACTGGCACCAAAATTGCAAGAAACCCTGTTTTCCTATTTATTGTTATCATATTTCTTCTCCATCTTCGTGATCTTCTTCGTCTTCGGTGTTATCACCATCATCAGTGTCCTGCGGCGGATTTAGCTCCGCCTTTAATTGTGCCAGTTCCTCTTCCAACTCTGGTATCTCTTCGTCTGGACTAAATGTCTGCCCGTACAATCCGTTAGCATTTCGTTCCAAGAGTTGCTCAATCGCCCAAACAGCATTTTCTTTTTGCCCATTCACAATAAAGAATCCGCGTGCCGAATCCAGCGTCTGCCAAGCCGTAATTTTGTCATCCTTAACAAATTGGAAAGATTTTTCGAAATTAGACCGGTATTCATCAAGATGGATTTTGTTGTTGGAAATCAAAGCATTTTGGATTCTCAGTAATGTCTGATAGGTCTCACTGTCTGCCAACTTATATTTTTCCAACTCTTTTAACATGTCACTAACTTCTTGATAATTCTTTTCCGCAATTTCCGGATTATTGGTAAAATGACTTGCCCAATATGCAATCTCATCATATCTCCCTCTATCAATCACCCCAAATGCACCCTCTTCTTTCGCCACATTAGCTTTTCGCACATTATTCACAATGGTTACCGCCACAATCGTCAAAATCCCAGCCACAACCACCCCAAACGCCACATAAATCGCAATCTTAATTTTCTTCTGTCGCTCCTCCGCCAAAACCTTCTGCCTCTCCTGCTCCGCAACTTGCTCTGGCGTCAACTCCACCGACGCATTCTCAAACTGAAACCGCCCGCCCGCCGCCGAGCCAAAGACCTTTCCCTGTTCCTGATTATTATTGCTATCCATTAGCCACCTTTCCCTCACAATTATTATGAATCGAGGTGACCTATCCCTATAACAAAAAGGACACCGCGACGGTGTTCTAAATCGTTTTCCACAATTGAGCGTAGAACCCAAATGTTTTGCGCAGTGCCCTATTTCTAGGTTCTGCGGGGCGAAACACAAAGCGTGCTTGCTCAACCGTGGCTTGTAATGATTTAGAACATCTCTAGTATAGCGCAACGAAACGAGTTTGTCAAGAGAAAGTTTACTTTTTCTCGACCAATCAAGGACGGCATTGCCATAATTCTTATGCTTGCATCAGTGGGAGCTTTTTGTTAAAATATATTTTATGAAAAGCTACAAAATTTGGACAAGTTTGAAAAAAATCATTAACAACAAGTACTCACGCGTAGAAGGCTATCATGAGCGTGAAATCTACTGGACCAGTGTCGGTGAAAACGTAGGGTTTGAGCAAGATGGTAAGGGCGATAATTTTTTTCGTCCAGTTCTGATTATCAAGGGATTTAGCAAACAACTCTTTCTCGGCCTGCCACTTTCCACTACTGAAAGACGAGGCAAATACTATTTTGAGTTTATAGCTGTAAATAAAAACGAGGTCAGCGTCGCCATCCTGAGTCAGATACGCGCCTTTGATACTCTACGCCTGGCCAATCGCTATGGTGAGATCGGTAAAGAGGATTTCGCTGAGTTGAAGAAGAGACTACGCAAAGCAATCTCTTAACTTTTTTCTCCCTCGCTCTTGCGAGAAGGGCGTCCCGAAGGAATTTGTACCTCCATTATATCACACTCGTGGCGAAAAGTCAAACGAACAGTTAGGATGCTGCAAAGGTTGTGATGAGAGGAAGGGAAAAGTTTATTTTTTCTTGACAAAGTCATAATTCTTATGCTTGCATCAGTGAAAACTTTTTGCTAAAATGTATTTTATGAACAAGAAAGATTATATTAAATGGATGAAGTTGAAAAAACTAATTAACAATTCTGCAAGAAAAACGGTTTTTTATAAAGAGCGCGATATTTGGTGGGTTTCAGTTGGTGAAAATATTGGTTCGGAGCAGGATGGGAAAGGAGAACTATTTTTCAGGCCAGTTTTGGTCATCAAAGGTTTCAACAAAGAATTATTTTGGGGCGTACCACTTTCCACTACAAAAAACAGAGGCAGATTCTATCATCCGTTCCAGGCCGAAAATGTCACCAAAGTAAGCGTCGCACTGCTCAGCCAGATGAGGCCATTTGATACTGGTAGGCTAGTAAAGAAAGAGGGCATTATTTCAATCTATGATTTCACCAAAGTCAAAGCGAAAATCAAGAAGTTTCTATAATTTTTACCTCCGCATTAAATCAAATTAAGCGGAGGCGGATCCCGAAGGAATTTATACCTCCATTATATCACACCATTTTTGGTTTGTCAAGGTTTCCGGTCAATTTCCCATTTAATTTCAACAAAACCAAAACTGTTGTAAAAATCACAACACCATCTCAATTATTGCCTCAACCATCAAACATTAGCATAATACGAATAGCTAATAACAGATGGAAACAGACACAGGTTGGTCAAAAAAGCCAATTCAGCCCATCGACTATGCCTTGTCTTTTCCTTACCTTCTCCTCGTTTTGCTCCTTGCCCCCTTGAAAATTATCATCTGTCATGCTACAATAATTCTTGTAAGCAAAATGTGAGCAAAAAGTTAAGCAAAAGTTAATGGCGCAACAATTGCAATTACAGCCAGATAAACAAGGCAAGCGTATAGTGCGAACGAGAACATGTAATTGCAATTGTTGCGCTGAATAACGCAGAACAAAGTAAAGAAGGTAAATCAAGCAAAGAAGGAGAGACAGAATCATGACTAAAATACTAAAACTAACCAATGGCGGCATCAACTGGAAATGGCAAAACAGCGAAGTCCATCTAGCCTCCGGTGGTATACTAACATGCAGTGATTACTATGGTTGGAAGATCATAGAGAAACCTCTCATAAGCAAGAGCAAGACAGAACACTACCCAAGCATAAACTCAGGCTCAATCACTAGCACAGACGCTACCGCATACATCAACACAGAGCCAGACCTAGGCACCTACTTCCTCGCTACCAAACACCAACCCAAACAACATGGTGGCATAGCAGGACCAAGAGTAAGGATGTTCTCTGAAACCCTTGATGGGATTATGTGGAAGATCAACCAGTTGCAATATGTTGATACCAACACCAACACCAATGGAGTTCTCATTCCATCCAAGCCCAAATCCACGCCTCCGCCTAGACCCAAGCCTCAGGTGTATGGGAGAGGATAGATAAATATTGCTTCCCCCACAAAACCATGTTAAAATATAACTATGAACACAATGCTAAAGAGAATAACTAAGCCAAAAGTTGTAACGGTTGAATCACCAATTAAAACCGTCAGCAGAATGCCCCTCGTCATGACCGATGACGAATTGGGCGATCTTTTGGATGCTCGTGCTGCAGATATTGGCGACCCGAGCAAGTGGACAAGTTGGGAAGAAACAAAGAAATGGCTGGATGGGTATATAGCCGAATTGGAGAGCAAGTATGCCCACGAAAATAGAGCGACACGATAAGGTTGATTTTGACATCAGAAAAGCCGTTGACTATTATGGCAACTTTAGCCCGCTGACAGCGCGAAAGTTTCAAAACAGATTGTATACGGCAGTAAACTTTCTTGAAGACTTCCCCGAAGGCGCTCCATATTTCCCGTGGACAGGTAAACTAATTTACCGCTACAAGAAAATCAAGGGCTTCCCCTATGCCGCGTATTACAAATATGAAAAAACCAGCAACACTGTTTTCGTTTTAGCTGTGGCAAATACTAGGCAAAATCCCAGCAAGCTCGGGAGGCTTATTGGGTTTCGAGCAAAAGACTAACGAATTCTTACTTCCGAAACTCCCCAAAAATCGAACTTTCGTAACCAACCTTTGACAAAACCACCCGAACATGCTACAATAGACAAGATTAGATACTAATCAAATCTCAAAGAGGTGTAAATTACGAATCAAAAAGGAGGAATTGTCAGATGAACAATTCACAGAATCTCACCGCAGCGGGGCGCATCATTGTTGCGCTTGATTGCCCACTCGCACCCGCCATTGAACTGGCGGAAACTCTCCAAGGCTACGCCGAGTGGCTCAAAATCGGCACGCAACTCTACCGCGATGATTATTTCCTGCACAACGTCAAGGAAATGGGGTATAAAATCTTTTACGACCCCAAGCATCACGACACGCCCGACCGCGTCAAGACCGACATCAGTTCCGAGGCGCAAGACGGGCTCAATATGATTACCCTTCACGCCAGCGGCGGCGCAGAGATGGTCAAACAAGCCCTTCTTGGAGCGATTTCCGTCGCTAATCCACCAATTTTATTGGCAGTTACGGCTCTGACCTCGCTCGACGATGCCGATTGTGACCGCATTTATTGTTGCCGTTCGCGCGGTGACGCTGTTCACAACCTGTCCACGCTTGCCCGCGAAAGCGGTCTGAACAACTTTGTTACTTCCGCAAAAGAAGTCGCAGAGCTTCGTCTGCTGGCTGGTTCATCAGCTATTATCGTCGTCCCTGGCATCAAATTACGTGGCGGCGAAGCCAATGCCGGACAAAAGGCGATAGGCACTGCGGGTGAAGCCATTAAAAACGGCGCAACTTATGTCGTTGCTGGCTCAGCCGTCACCAAGGCGACCAACCCCGTTGTCGCGTTCCAAGCAATGGTCAAAGAAATTGAGGAGGTATTAAGATGAGTATTCTGCAAACCCTAAAAGACCGCGGTGCAATTATCACCGACAGTCATCTGGTGTTAACCAGCGGCAAACACAGCAGTGGTTATGTTAATATGCGTGCGATTGCTCACGATGTCAATCTGCTCCAAAACATCGGCAACCAGTTGGCTATGACGTTGCAAGAATTAAACCCGCAGGTCATCATCGGTCCCGAAACGCTGGGTCGAACTCTCGCGTCATTCACCGCAGCAACTCTCAACAAAGTTACTCGGGGAGGAAAAATCCCCGCCATCTGGTGCGAAATGGGCGAAAAAGAAGCTTCGTTTTCGCCGAAATTGGCTTTTGACCAACTGGTCAAAAGCCAAAGCGTCGCCATTGTTGACGACCTCTTAACGACTGGCATCAGCATCCGCAAAGTCGTCGATTTGGTCGAACAGCACGGCTGCACAGTCATCTGTGCAGCCGTCGTCGTCCAGCGTGACGCCGTCGTTACCGCCGCCGACTGCAATGTTCCTCAACTCTTCGCGCTCGAAACCATCACGGGCGGCATCCCAACTTTTGACGCCGCATCCTGCCCTCTCTGCGACGCAGAAGCCCCAATGCTCCTCCGCCCCGGCCACGGCCACGAGTGGATAAAAACCCACCCCGACTACACAGTCGCCGTGTAATTTCTCTTTTTGCAAATATTTGCAAGTATCTAATCAAACCCTCTGCTTTTCAAGTAGGGGGTTTGATATTTCTGTGTTATAATTAACATATGTTAGGCAACAACAATAACGACGAACTAAACCGCGAACTCGCCTCCCTTTTGGGTGATACAAACCCTCAGGTGGCAAAACAAACCGAAAAATCCATCGAACACCAAATCAAACTCCACCAACCACCTAAATCAAAAGTTCCGGCGCAACCAGAAGTTATCAGCGAAGAGGTTCCAATGCCAGCCCAATCGTCAGAAGGGTCTATAGACAGCCAACCGGAACCCCTTTTTGATACGAAGTCTACGGGGCGTCAGCAATTACCTTTTGGGCCATTCTCGAAGGACGTCGAGAGCATGAGCGACGAGCCCCATGACGTTGGGGGTGAGGAGCGTGCCCAGAAGGAAATTGCTGACGCCACTACAACGCCCGACAATTCTCTCCGCATCTCCCACTCCCATTGGCACCAATATCACATCGCATGGCAAAACTACTACAAACGCTACTACGCCGACCTCGCCCGCAAACAAGTCGAACCAAAGGCCCATTTCGAGCAACAAATGAAGCAAGAAATCCAACAACTCGCCGCCACTAAGCCCAAAAACTACTGGAAACTCCCCTTCTCCCGCAAGTTCCTCCCCTTCACTCTCGGCATCCTCACTATCCTCATCATTTGCTTCCTCCAATACAACCGCAACATCATTGGCTTCTTCGCTGACTTTGTCGCGCCCAATCACGGCGACCTCGCCCTCGTTGAACTCCCCGGCGTCAACATAGGCTCCAACATTTCCGCCGAACCGACCCTCTACATCCCTAAGCTCAACGTCACCGCCCCTCTCATCCTCGGCGCCGCCAACGACGAAAAATCACAAAACAAAGCCATGGAAAACGGTGTCGCCCAATTCTCCATCCCCGGCGCCAACGCCATGCCGGGTCAAGTCGGCAACCTCGCCATCGCCGGCCACTCATCCAACGACCTCTTCACTCCAGGCAAATACAAGTTCATCTTCGCTCGCCTCGAACAGCTCAGCCAAGGCGACACCATCTATCTCGACTACGGCGGCACCCGCTACGTCTACAAAATCACACGCACGGAAGAAGTCCAACCCACCGAATCCAACAAACTCGCTCTGAGAACCGACCGCCCCATGCTCACCCTCATCACCTGCACCCCAGTCGGCACCGCTCTTCGTCGCCTCCTCGTCTTCGCCGAACAGGTCGCCCCAACTCCCCCAACCTCCTCAACCCCAACCATACCCGATTCAACCACAGACATCGAAATGCCCGCCAACGCCCCAACCCTCCTTGACCGCATCCGTGCTTTATTCCATTAATACTCGGAAAGTGTAAAGACAACTTTTCGGGTGACGCGAGGCGGGGCTGTCCCGCAAAATTATTTTTCAAGATTATTTTAGTTTTTGTTTAATATGGAGCATAAACTCTTATATAATCTTGAAGAAATAATTTTATGGGGCG
>JAISJL010000026.1 GCA_031261545.1 Candidatus Nomurabacteria bacterium | reverse complement strand
CCCACCCCCCCCCCCCCCCCCCCCCCCCCCCCCCCCCCCCCCCCCCCCCCCCCCCCCCCCCCCCAAAAATAGATTTATAAAGTATAAATAAAGGAGAACCATATGCAACCACAGGATCAATTTAACAATCAGGCTCAGCAACCATTTCAGCAGCAGCCAATGCAGCAACCCCAACAACAATATCAGCAGCCAAATTACAACGGCGCCAAATCGAGCACCACGGCTGGACTTTTGGGAATATTTTTAGGGTCAATCGGCATTCACGATTTTTATCTCGGCTACAAAAAGGAAGCCATCATCCACATCGCCATCGTTGGCGGCGGAATCGTCGCGGAAATCATCGCCGGAGTTTTGTCTGCGTCAAGTTTGAGTTATTCGTCGCTTTATTCTGGCTCATTTGCCAGCAAATTGGCGATTGCCGGAGTTTTGTCAACCGTCGGTGGGTTAGCCATCAGCGCCAGCGGACTTTGGGGTCTCATTTCTGGTATCATGTGTTTCACCAAAAACGGCAAATACGGTCATGATTCCACAGGAAGGCTAACACAATAATGGACCAAGAAAATCAATTTCAACAGCAAGCGCCGCAGCAACAAATGCAGCAACCTGCCCCGCAATACGCCCCCGGCTACGGTCCCAATGGCCAAACACCGCCCAGAGCACCAAAGACTCCCATGACCCCAGCGACCAAAAAGAAAATAATCGCCGGTTGCGTTGTCGGCGGCAGCGTGCTAATTTTGGGTATTTTGGCTTTCATTTTTGTGCCGATTTTGACCAAAGTCAATTATGGCGAAACTTACAAAATCGCCAAGGAACTAAAGCCAAAAATCAGTGAACTATACAGCAGCTCGGCCTGCGAAAACGTCGTTGATGACGTCGCGGACAAATACACGACCGAAAAAGTTTACAACGGTTACATTGAAACTTGTCGCAATCTTGGCGAAGGCATCAACGCGCTTGTTGACGATTTAGAAACCAGCTCAGGGGTCAAGAAGAATAAGGAAATCAAGGCCGCTTTTGATGCTTTCAAGGTCGCATACAGCAAAAGCCTAACCACCGACGAGAGTAAATTGGAAGCCAGCCTCACCATCAACAAAGTTTGGCACACCTATATTTTGACCGGCAAGGACCTAGGTTGGGCTGATGCTGATTCTGCCTATTCCGCCAAGGCCGCTCCGCTCATCAACTCCGACATCGAAGTCTTGAAAGTTTATGGCGAAGGTTGGTTGTCGCACGCTCTCATTGCTGCCAAAGCCACACGCGAATACAACGCCGCTTCATATTCCGCCAGCAACAAAAGCGAATTGCGCACCACCATGAACGCCAAACAAACCGAACACAACGAATGGGTCGCCGCCAACAAACCCGATATCGCCACCATCGCCCCAGTCGGACTCGCCGATACCTCAGAAATGTATGGCAAATACAACACACTCTACAGCTTAATCTTGGAAACCTACCAAGCCAACTATGACGAAAAAGATGGACTATGCACTACCATTTTGGGCGTGCCAGTTTGCAATTAAAATTAACGAAAGGAAAAATATGTTAAAACGTATCACAACAATAATAACCATGGCGTTGACTATGGCTTGCGTAGCCATCGGTCAGAGCGGAGTCGTCTTCGCAGCAGGTCAAAATATCTTGCAAGTCGTCACCAACACCACGGAACAAAAAGAATTGCCAAACGACCAAGGTTATATCCAAAAATCCATTGTAGCCTCAAATCCAGAGAACGGCGAAGTAATCGTCGAAGTCAAACTAGCCAACGCCGCTCCTGACGGAGTTAACGGAGCGCAATCTGCAGCCGAAATCTTCTTGGTCATCGACAACTCGCCCAGCATGAATTTTGTCGCCGTCGGCGGACAAACCCGAAAGCAAATTGTCATTGGCGCAGCGCAATCTTTGGTCAACGAAATCTACAATCAAGCCAGCAATGTCAAAATCGGCGTCGTCAAGTTCAGCGGTCTGTATACTAGTATTTCAGCCGCCACTTTGGTTTCGGCGCTCAGCACGGATAAAAACACCACCATCGCCGCTCTTAATTCAATCTTAAATGGCTCAACTTCCAATGCCACTAACATCGACGCAGGTTTGCAACGAGCTGGGCAGAACTTTTCAAGTTCGGACGCCAATAAAGTCGTTATTTTGCTAACCGACGGAGTCCCAAATCGCGATGCGGCAGGTAACGATGTCAACGATGACCAATATCAAACGCAGGAGGGCTTGCAAATTCAAGCCAATACCAAACAAACTCTCATCAACTTGCAAAATAATGGCATTACGCCAATTTCAATGTTGACCGGTATGGACGCCAATGATTTGGGCAGCAACGGACAGCCAATCGGCCAACAAGCCGCCGCGGAAGATCTGGCTGTTGTTACCAATATCTTCGGCACCGAAAGCAATCCAACTGCTGGGAAAGTTTACAACACGTCCGTTTCTAACGTTGCAAACATTGTCGAGAACGATATTCTGGATTATGTTTTGCAAATAGTTCATCGTCCAATCCACGACATCACCATAACCGATTTCTTCCCTGATGACATCCTTGACAATTTTGATTTTAATTATGCTGGAAATCCAACTCTCGGCAACGCATCTGCGGCAATAGACCCAGAAACCAAAAGCATCATTTGGACAATTCCAGAAGTACTCGGTGAGCAAATCACCACCATGCGATATACCCTCAAATTGCGCGACATGCAAAACCAGGCGCTACTCGACAAAGTCATCGCCACCAACCAAAGCATCGTCTTGCATTATACCGATAGCGACGACGAAGAACATGAAGTTACATTGAACAGTAGCCCGAGCATCAGGCTAACACATTTTGTGCCATCACCTCCCAACGCCGGTCTCAACTTCATCAAGAACAATCCCATAGTCATCGCCATAATCGGCATCGGTTTTGCTGTGGCAGCTTTCATCGGGACGAAAAAACTAATCAAAGATGGACGATAAACAGCAACGACAGATCACCGAAAACGACCTCCTGCGTAAAATACAGGAGGTTAGGCTCAGTCGTGCCAAAATTGATGTTTTCCAGCTCGAGCAATGCGACCAAAGCAAAGCTCGACAAGTCAACTTTTTCGCCAACAGCACCAAGAAGAAATCAAAAATTGCCCGCAACAAAACTCGCTACAAACAACATTTACCAAAATCTGGTTTGTGGTTAAGGTTTAGTGTCACGACCGCATTTTTGTTTATAGCTGGTTTTTTGACTTTCGACACATGGCGTGTTAATCGCAATCTTGAATACACCACCAGCGCTTTGGAAAGCCCAAAAAATCCCACCGAACAAGTCGAACTTATGGAAGAACCAGAAGAAATTATTGAAAATGCCGACCAATCATCTGCCACAGAATACGCGCAACAAATTGTCCAAGCTGACTTGCCAGCCAAATTAAAAATCCCTCGTCTAGGAGTCGACGCCATCATTATTTCGCAAGGCGTAGACGCTGACGGCACCATTGGCATACCAAAATCTCTGGCACAAATCGGCTGGTATAACGGCAGCGCCAAGCCAGGCGAAAGCGGAGCAATGTTTTTCAGTGGGCATTTTAATGGTGACGGATGGGCAGTTCTGAACAAATTACACGAAGTATCAGTTGGCGACGAAATCGAAATCCTCCGCGACGACGGCACCTCTCTCAAATATTCCGTCGCAGAAAATAAGAACGTCCCAATCTCCATCATCGACATGTCCGAAGCCCTCTCAACTTTTGGTGACGCCCGCGAAGGTCTCACCCTCATGACCTGCGCCGGCACCTACAACGCCTCATCCGGCTACGATGCCCGAACCATTGTGCGAGCGATCAGATTATAGTATAGCAACCTAACACATTGTAGACTTTTTGCTTGACATATTGTAGACACTTTTCTCGCGTCTAATAATTCTCCGCCCTAATCTCAAAATACGACTTCGGATGGTGGCAAACTGGGCAAATCTCCGGCGCCTCCTTGCCAATGTGAATATGCCCACAATTCCGACATTTCCAAACCTTCACCTCATCCGAAATAAACACCTTGCCCTTTTCGATATTCGCCAGCAGTTTGCGATATTGCTCCTCGTGGTGCTTCTCGATCTCGCCAACTTGCTCAAATAGCGACGCCAATTCCTCAAAACCCTCCTCACGAGCCTCTCGAGCAAAATCCTTATACATCGTCACATTTTCATAATTCTCCCCCGCAGCCGCGTCTTTCAAGTTGTCCGCCGTATTGCCAACTTTTCCGCCGTGCAAAGCCTTAAACCAAATCTTGGCATGCTCCTTTTCGTTTGCCGCCGTCTCGTCAAACAACTCCGCCACTTGCTCATATCCATCTTTTCTGGCCTGCGATGCGTAATAATTGTATTTATTTCGCGCTTGACTTTCCCCTGCAAATGCCGCCTGCAAATTCGCCTCCGTCTTTGTGCCTTTCAATTTTTCATAATCCATAAACTAATCCCCCTTCTCGTTCATTATATCACTTCACACTCAAAATCACAAATGCCACCACTAAAAAGATCATCAAAATATCCAATCGTGCCGAACTAAGTTTATGCAAAATCTTTTCCAACCGTGGATAAAGCCACAAAATAAAAACCGTCGCAATCAAACCAAAGAACAGCGTGTTCCGCAAACAAATCTGCCCTTGCAAATTAAACGGCTGATCATGATAATCCCAATATGGATTTTGCCCAAATCGCCAAACCATAAACGCCCCGCAGGCATATTCCAAAACCGCACAAGCCAAACCCGTCAAAATAAAAATCGGCAAAACATTTCTAGTCCGCAAGAAGTTCCGTGGCAAAAATGTCGCAAAAAGGATAAAAATAACCACCGCCGAGCCATAAATCGAATAAGGCTCAAGCAAATTATCAAAAATCCCATAAGTCGGCCCATCACCAGTTATCAACCACAATCCACCCGTTATAACAATCTCTATTCCATGCCCAATCAGCGAGAACACCACAAAATAAATCACCAAATCCCGCCAAAAATGCCAACTTCTCCAACTCGTAAAATCTTTTGCCTTTTTCATCATCTTTATGATATAATTATATCATATGATACTCAAAACTGGTAATGCTCAGGCAGAAATCGAACCTCTCGGTGCTTATGTCGCAAGCTGGACAATCGGCGACAAGCCAATCTTCTTCCAAAAGACCGTCCTAAGCGGCAAAACTCGCGGCGGCTGCCATCTTTGCTTCCCTAATTTCGACAACGGCGACCAATACGGTCTGCCAAATCACGGCTACGCTCGCCTCGTCGACTGGCAAATTGTCAAAAATACTCCCAACAGCGTCGAACTCGAAATCATCCGCGAAAACGACCTTGTCCCCGCCGAATACCGCAATCTGGAAGCCAACTTAATCTACAAACTCGCCGAAACCTCATTGGAAATGACCCTAAAAGTCAAAAACAACGGCGCAGAAAGCCTCAATCTCGACCCAGCCTTCCATCCCTATTTCAACAACGACGCCCCGCTTTATGTAATCCACCAACAAAACCTCCCCGTCACCCTTGTTTGGTCGGACAACCTTGGCAACTATTTTTGCGCCGAACCCACCGCCAACGGCAAAAGTTTTTCCGGTGACAATACGCCAAACATAATCAAGCAAGGCGAAGAAAACCTCTACCAAATCAGGATTTCCCTATGAAAAAACTGCTCAAAAATCTTCGCCAAAACCACGCCGACAAAGTTCGCTTCGCCATCGTCGGTTTCGCCAATACCGCCTTGGACTTCCTCATCCTCAACCTGCTCGTTTTCGCTTTCGGCATGAACGACATCCTCGCCAACGCCATCGCCGTTGCCGCCGCCATGATCTTCAGCTTCGTTCTTAACAAAAAATACACCTTTAAGTCCAACGGCAAAAACTACCTTCGCGAAGTCATCCTCTTTTTCGTTTGCACCAGCATCACCGCCTTTGGTCTCCAAAGCCTTATCATATTCCTCCTCACGCAAATCCATACAAATCTACCGGAATTCATCTGGCTCAATTTCATCAAATGTGTCGCCGTCGGCGCCGGCATGATCGTCAATTTCCTAACCTACAAATACATCGTTTTCAAGAAACCAGCAGGCTAAACCATGACCCTAAACCCCAAAAAACTTCTCTTCATACTCCTAGGAGTTTCCTTAACCTTTGGCATTATTTTCCTCATCACCCAACAATTCTACAACAGCAACATCAGCGGCGACCTCATCTGGCTCCTCCAAGTCTTCAATATCGACAACGAAGTCAGCCTGCCCACATGGTATTCCACAATTCTTTTATTCATCTCCGCCCTCGGACTCGCCTACATCGCCATGACCAACAAAGACCAAAAATCAACCAAATATTGGTGGGGCTTATCTGGCATCATGACCCTTGCCTCCATCGACGAAGGCGCCAGCCTCCACGAACGCATCGACAGCCTCGCCAACCTCATCGGGCTTCGCGCCATCGACGCCAACAACACCGGTCTTCTCTTTTTCGATTGGTGGATTTTTCTCCTACCAATCTTGGCAATCGTAGCCATCTTTTTCATAAAGTTCTGGCTCAGTTTACCAAAGAAAACTAAACTCCTCTTCGCCGCCAGCATCGCCATCTTCCTCATCGGCTCCGTCTTCTTCGAAGCCATCGGCGGGCTAATCATCTCGAGCAACGAACTCCTCGAGGCCAACCCCCTCGTCAACGCCGCCGAAGAATGCTTCGAAATGTTCGGCGCCTCCCTCTTCATCTACGCCATCTTGGATTTCATCCAATCAAAAAATAATCTCACTTGGCTCGCATTGCAGAACTTAATTCGCAACCCGAACAATAGTATTATAGCACAACTTAGTTTCAATGTAGAATTAGCAAAACTTATACTGGAACGGCACAAATTGACACCTGTTTTTATGGGAGCTTAAGACTTGCCCCCTCCCAATGCAATGGGAGGGGGTTGGGGGTGGGTTAAAAAACGCACCTCCTTGTATGCTTCCTATCTATGAAAACCAAAAAGCGCACACCGTGTAAAATATGAGTAAGATGATAAAAATTAAAAAACACTATTGTGAACCTACGTGCCATCAAAGCTGGCTAATGCGTACTTTTTGCGTAGTATTCAAGACTATAATGTTATGAACCAAAACAGCCTCAATAACTTAAAGCCCTTTACAGGGCGCAACGACCCCAGACGACAAAATGGCAGAAAAAAGGGGTCGCTAAATTACTCTACCTTGATAAAAAACGCCCTTGAAGAAGAAATAGACTTAAACTTGTTAGGCGATAACATAAGTGAAAAACTAAAAAACGCCATACGAGGCAAAACTTTGCTGGAAGCCGTAGCTGTTGCAACGGCTTATCGTGCCGTAGCCTATGATAATCAAGCTTCAAACCTTATATTTCGCGAAAGGCGACACATTGCAAAAACCGAGCCAACAGGGTTTTATGCGGAACACGAGTATAAGCCCATTAAGTTCGTAGTGGTAGATGGTCGCGAAACCGCCGAAAGGCTGGAAGCAGTAGAGAAAAGGTTGCAAGAGAATTACGATTTTGACCCGCAAGAAGTTGTAGACGAAATGCCCGAAGTTGACCGTGATTATAACCGTTGGCTAAAAGAGGGCAACTTTACAGGCAACAGAGAAACCTATGAGGGCTACAAGCAAGAAATGCAAGACCTGCAAATACCCTTACTTTAACGCGTCCGCCACGTCCTTTGCGTCCGCATACTTGAAATAGCTGTCTTTTCGCGCCAACTCCCGCCTTATGTCTTCTGCTTCTGTTTTACTAAAACCGCCACGCTTACGCTTATAGTCGTCTACCGCGTCCGCTACCACGCCACTACGTTCTTGCGCCCACGCTATGCGGTGCTTTGTTTCGTTTCTATTAGCCCAACCATTGTTAGAATTGGCAAATAACCCGCTAAAAAGCGACTTTTTCTTCTTTGGCTGTGGTTTGCTAAATAGTCCCATACCCCTATTATACCGTTACTTTGGTTGTAAACCAAGCTCAAATATGCCGTAATATGCCTTTTTGGGCGTTTAGAGTGAGTTTTGAGTGGTCTTTTTGCCTAAAAACCTTCATAGCTCTTAAAGGCAAGCATATACAGAGCCGTTAACATATCTGGGTTAGTTCGCTTCAACTCCTCCAACGCCGTGTCCTTTTCTGCTGTTATGAACTTATTAGCGTTTATGAGTGAAGTAATCGTGATTGGCAATTGTATGCAGATTTGATAAAACGCGTCATCTATGCCAGTAACGAGTTTATAGAACTGGTCTATGGATACGCGCCTTATACGTTCGTCGCTCATAGGGGTTTCATCTACCTTACAATTCCACGCTATGTTTTGGGACTTTTTAGCAATCACTTCTACTAAAAAGCATTGCTCATTAGGCGTTTTGAGTATTTGGCTTTGCATTTTCATATATGTTTTTTGCGAAGACGCCGAGTTCATAGTATTGTGTTTATTTTTCATCTCTACATAAACGTGCTTGCCGTTGCCGTCAATGTAAATAACATCAAAACCGTGGGGCGGAACGGTGCAACCTTTTATATACTGAAAGATGTTTTGGTGAAAGTAGCCGATAGAGTTAGAGTTGGTTTTATCGCGTTGGCGTTGTAGCTCAAAGTCTATAATACCGTCAAAACTTTCACCATAAACCGATTTGTCGAACAACAATTTTATAGGGTCGATAATGTTATTATTAAACTTTGCCAAGTCAATACCTTGTAGGGCTTCGTTATACTCCCCTATCGTCTTCAAGACGTGACCCTCGAAATCTGCTTGTGAAATGAACGCTAAATTATACATATTACTTACCTTTCTTTTTAGATGAAAACACATTGTCTTGCCTCTCTAACGCTTTGCGCAACTCAATGCCTACCGCTTCCGCTAACTTACACGGCACGGCATTGCCTATTTGCTTATACTTTTGTGCGGTGCTACCCATAAACTCCCATTCATCAGGGAAAGATTGTATACGTGCATTTTCGCGTGTAGTGAAAGGTCTTACTTCTGTTGGGTGGCAACGGTCTGTCTGCTTCATTTGCGGAGTAGTTAGCACAGTAAGTGATGGTTCATCAAAGCTTAACCGTCGTAAAATGCCAGTCCGTCCACCGCCCATATACCAGCAAGTTTTCATATAACCTTTTGCTACATCAGGGTCTATATCGCGCCAATAACCCCCAGCGGGGACTAAGGCAAACACCGCCCTTTTGTTCTCTGAGTAGTCCGAGCCGTCACTTTTTGGCGCGTCTTTCAATATGTCGCCCAACACAGGCTTGTAGTCATGCTTTTTAGGGAACTCGAACTTAATCTTATCTGTCAAATCGTTTCTTATGCCAACAGTAATAAGACGTTCTCGTTTTTGCGCGACGCCGTAATCCCACGCATTAAGTATCTCGTGTTGAACCGTATAACCGCACTCATTGAACACATTAAGCATAGTTTCATACGTTTTACCGTTGTCGTGCGACCCCAAGCCTCTTACGTTCTCAAATAGAAACATCTTTGGCTTCAACTTCTTCAAGAAAGTTGCATAGTGATAAAACATTGTTCCGCGTATATCGCCAAACCCCAACCGTTTGCCCGCATAGCTGAAGCTTTGACAAGGAGCTCCACCAGAAAGCAAATCAAGTTCGTCCTCTTTAATGTTGAACTCTTTGCACAGGTCGCGACTTGCCGTTTCTGCTACGTCCTCGCACAATACGTTCCATTTTGGACGGTTCTTTTTGAGAGTATCGCAAGAAAACTTATCGAAATCAACAAGCCCAATATGGTCAAAGCCCGCCTCCTCCAACCCGCGGGCAAGACCACCAGCCCCCGCAAATAATTCAATAGACGTGTAACCTCTCTTTGTCATAAATCTATTATATCACGAAAACACGCCAAAACTAAGCAATTCTAATCATTTTTATTGTATAATAGGAGCAGATTAGAAAGGAAGTATGGCAAGCAAGAAGCCCGCACAGATTATTAAGCTGAACACTACCGCCGAACAGGCTTTGGCGGACATTTTAGGCATTGTTCTTGAACCTTATGAAGTTGGTGTGTTGCGCGATATAAGTTTTCGCAAGTTTAGAGCGGACATTGCCATACCAGCCGACAACACAGACGCGTTTATAGCCCTCTACAACGAGTTACAAGCCCCTACAACGCTTATTATGCACAATCTTGCCCATAACTATCTTCACGGCATAGTTAAGCAAATAATTGAGTTTGCCGTGGCATTTGCGGACACAGCCAAGACGCTACAACACCCATATATTGCGCTAAACTATACCGCTACCACAACCAACAACGACTTAAACATTGCCCTCAAAGACCAAACAGGCGAAGACTACTACGACATCAGCACCGAAGTCAAAACCATTAGTATTATCGCTTCGGCAAAATCGTTTGAGGCATTAGCAGACGCAACCATTTTAGATATAGAGCAAGTCCGCCGAACCACGCAAACGCAAGGGGCTATCACATACCAGCAAGAAGTCGCCACGCACGCCGAAATCGCGGGTATTAGCGAACAAATAGCAGAAATTAAAGGGTTGTTGGCAGACGGTGGCGGTGTGGCTTCGCTTGAAAAAGAGTTAGAAAAACAAGGTTTGCGCGCCACGCCCAAATACATTGACGACATCACTTTTGATAAGGTGGGCAACTCAAAACTTATCATAAACGGCAAAGAGGTGGTGTTTGACGGTTCTAACGTGAAAGTCGTAATGGTTGCAAAAGCAGTGTTCGGCAGACCGCGCAACCTGCATAAAGTAATGAGTGCCGAAGAGCTATATAGCTGGTGCTACCCGACAGAAGATTGGTTTAATTTGAGCAAAGGTGAACGCACTAAGTTCAACACAGATGTATATCAGTGGTTTAGGCAGTTAAACGCAAAAGTAGGGCGTGCCATCACAGGCGAAACAGATTTAATAAACAAAGTTGTTGGTGGTTACCAAGTCAACCAAGAACTATTAAAGCCCGCGAAATAAACACGGTATAAACCACATCTAACCCCTGTTGCACAATTCTGTACAGGGGTAGTTTTTATATGCTGGTGTTATGAACAATCAAAGTAATACACCAGCACAGAAAGGAGCAATCGGGAAAGACCCCTTGCTTTTGCTGGTTGAATTACTTGTGAAAATCGACCAACGCGAACATATCATCAAACTTGATGACGAGCAGAAAGCGGAAGTATGATTGACACCGTTGTTTTAAGCATAGACTTGCTTGACCCCGCCACGCCCGCATACATCTACGAAAATATGTATGACCAGTGGACACCGAACCTCAACGGCATTATGACCGCACCATACATTGAGTTCGGACGCAAAAAATATATAACGGCGCAACTGTCGCCGAGCGACCAAGATATTAAAGAAAAACGTTATATGCCACGCGTAACACTTACAAAAGGCGTGCGAGAGGGTGGCTTTGGCTTATATCTACGCATAGAGTTTAGCGCAAGCAAGATTTTGTTTGGCAACAACTTTGATGAGCTGGAGGACGGCGACCTTGACGCTGTTTGCGAAAGGTTAAGCTATAAGTTGCACTGTATGGGCATAGCCATAGACAAAGAGGTGCTAAAAGTGTGCCACCCAAAAGACCTACACTATGGCAAAAACATTGTTTATACAGACGGCACAACGCCCGCACCTGTCATTAGATACATCAACAAGTCTAACATCACAACCCGCAAGAATACGGACGAGCGGGGCTATAAGAACGGTGGCGAAGCGTGCCACTTTTACAATAATGTCAGTGGCTTTTGCGTCTATGACAAGCGTAAAGAGTTGCAAAACGCGAAACGCACCGAAAAAGGGAATCTGGAAAAAGACAACGCTTGCCAGCTATCACTACTTAATACTTTTCACCTGTTAGAGCCGTTTCAGGTGCTACGCATAGAAGCTCGCAACACCACGAAGAAGTCTATAAGAGAGGTGTTGCGCAAAGTGGGCGTTGTTATGCCCGAAACGCCAACCCTTGCAGACTTGTTTAAGAAAGAGCTGGCGCGCAAGGTGTTAATGTATGAAATGCAAGTTATAGAAGACAATATGCCTATCGTGGCGAAGAACAGAGAGAACCTTGCGGACTTTATGGCAAACATCACGGCTATGAACCCCAAATCTACTTTCGCGCAACGCATTAAAGCAGTGGCAATGAAAGCGGTATTGTATGAAACTGGCACGCGCGACTTTCGCAAGCAGATAGGAGCGACAAACTCCCAATGGTCGCGCTTCATTGCAGATGTGAACAGTCTAAACTGTAAAACAAGAGGATTAAAGGGGTTTGAGGAAATTGGCACGCAACTGTATGACTTCAAGTCCGTAAAGTTGAAAGATTATGTAAGAAAAGATGAAAAAGCAGTTGACATTGTGATAACTGTTGATGTATAATGATAAGTATGAAAGACCAAGAGTTTTACAAGATAGAAGACATTTGCGAGCTGTTTCAAGTTAGTAAAATAACGGTATATCGCTGGCTAAAAGCAAAAAAGATAACAGGCTACAAGGTGGGGCGTGCTTTTCTGTTTAAGAAAGCAGATATAGACGCATTTATAGAAAGCAGTAAGGTTTAGTATGGCAAGCGGGCAAGAAGAAGCCATCATATTTGCCCGCGTTTCTACGGCGCGCCAAGAGAAAGAGGGCTTGTCGCTAAAAGAAATACAACTACCAGACGCGGAAAAATACGCAAAAGCTAAGGAACTAAAAATAGTTAAGGTTTTTGCTATTAGCGAAACAGGCGGAAACTATAAAACCCGCGCCAAGTTTCACGAAATGATTAAATATGTGAAAGACCATAAAAACATCAAGCACATCATTGCCTACCGCGTTGACCGTATGACCCGCAACTTCGCCGATTTTGTCCTTATGGACGAGCTACGGTCGAATTATGATAAATGCTTACACTTTATTGAAGACCGCCTTGTTATTACCAAAGACAGCCGAACCAGCGAAACGCAACAATGGGACTTCAAGGCACTAATAGCGAAGCAATACCTTGACCGCGTAAAAGAAGACGGCAACAACACGAAATATCGCAAATTAGAGAACGGCGAGCTACCGTGGTGCGCCCCCTATGGCTACAAGCATTATAAAGATACAGTTACAAAGTTTAAGACCGTAGTAAGTAAAGAACCCGAAGCGACCATTGCCCGCCAAATACACCTTAGATACTCAACAAACACCTACTCTTGCCTATCGCTATGCCAAGAAATAAACGCCGAATACGGTATAAAAATGTCGAAAAGCCAAATACAACACATACTTCGCGACAAGTTCTATATTGGCGTGATGATAGACCGCAAATCAAAACAAGAGTATATACATCATTATGAAACTTTTGTAAGTGAAGACCTGTTTGACACCAACCAAGCCATTTTAGACGGTAGATACACCGTCAGAAAGCACCGCTTTGCTGGTGTGCCATCTGCTTATCGCGGGCTTATGACCTGTTCTATTTGCGGGTGTTCTATTACGCCCGACCCCAAGAAGAAGAAACTAAAAGACGGCACCATCAAGCACTATATGCTATACCATTGCACCAACGGCAAAAAACAGCACGAGGGCAAAGTCAAAGCAGTCAATGAAACCGTCCTTGATGACGCTATCAAGGGGCTATTAAAGAAGTTTGAGTTGCCACAGGACAGATTAGAACAACTTAAAGCAGACCTAAACGCCACGCACGACGCGAAGAACGCCTTTTATGACGCACAGCGCAAGCAACTGGTCGGACAACGCACCCAACTATCGAACCGTAAGCGAAATGCCTACGACAAACTAATGGACGGAAGTATTACCCAAGATATATATGACGAAAACAATGAACGCTATAACGAAGAAATAGCCGATATACAGCGACAAGAAGCCCGCCTTGACACGGCAGACAAAGAATACTACATAAGCATTAGTTATCTATTGGCGATAATAGAACACGCCCCACAACTATTTGCAGTTGCGGAAGTAGAGGAAAAGCGACAAATAATTGGTTTGCTACTATCGAACTTAAAATATGATGGCAAAAAGTTAGATTTTACACTTAAAAAGCCCTTTGACATTGTGTTTGCACACGCAAAGGGTTCTTTATGGCTCCCCCGGTCAGATTCGAACTGACAACCTCGAAGTTAACAGCTTCTTGCTCCACCATTGAGCTACAGGGGATTACTTATCCATTCTATCACAAACCGCAGAAAAAATCAACACTAAAATCCAGTATCTTCACCAGCGACATCTTCTTTTTCCGCCAACAACGCAGTTTGCCATTCCTCAAACGCATCGTCAATTTCGTCATGCAAAGCGTAAAGTTCATCCATCAACGGATACGCTCCAACGCCACGGTTGTAATCCTCCATTTCCGAATCATATTCATCAAGCGCCAAAACCAACTTCCCAAGTTCAAAAACCAATTTTTCTCGCAAATCTTGGACATAATATAACTCTAAATCTTCTAATTCAGCCAAAGTTTTCCTCGCCGAAAATATCTCAAACGATGAAATTATCGGAAAAACCGTCTCATTCGTTTCCCAGATTTTGTTTTCAATCTCAACCAGCCTCAAATCTTGCACCACAACGGGTGTTTTTTCCAAACTCGGTTTATTATCCACCAGCCAAAAACCTCCAGTCACCAACCCAACTCCAAAAATCAACCCCAAAAATACCTTCCCCATCCGTCCCGCCACCGTCCAATATTTCCTCGGCTCCGCCACAACCCCCGCCCGCGCCAAAATCTGCACGTTGCTCTCCGCTTCCGCCGTCAAAAGCCTACCTCCTTTTTGCATACCTCCATTTTAGCACAGTTTTTCTCACCACGCAACCCTTGCATTTTCCCGCCAACTCGTATATTATATATACATAACTAATAGGAGGATGCATGAATATTTTTGGACAATGGTGGTTTTGGCTCATCGTAGCAGCGGCAATTTTAATCATCTACGCTATCTCGGTTTATAACCGTCTCATTTCGTTACAGGAAAAACTGCACGACACCTACGCTCGTATGGGCATCGTCTTCGGCAAGGTCAACAATGTCTTGATGGACAGCCAATCCATCGTCAAGGGTGCCACGGCTCACGAAAAATCCATCTGGGACAAGTTCGAAAACGCTCGCAGCGCCATCGCAAAGGCTTCATCATCCGTCAAATCCGGCGACAGCGTCAAGATCGGCGCAACTTTTGGTGACGCCCTCATGGGCATGCGCACCATCACCGAAAACTACCCCGAAATGCAAGCCAACCAAAACTTCACCATGATGCAATCCGAAATCCGTTCCCTCTACGACGAAGGTCAAGGCTCCCAACTCTACAACAACGCCTATATCGTCAAATTCAACAATCTCGTCCGCCGCTTCCCGTCCATGATCTTTGCCAAGCTCTTCGGCTTCAAGCCCATCACCGGCACCGATCAATCCGAATTCTTTGACAACGACAAATCAGGCGAACTCAAATCTGGCCGCCCAGCTGGCAAAGTCAATTTCGAATAGGCAAAGAAATAATGAAAACCAGTATACGCTTGACATTTTGTTCAATCTGTGCTATAATGGTAGCATACGCTGTGTTCGGCACGGCGAGCACTGCTGCGGCCTCATCTGTCACGCCCTTCTCTTTCACCTCCTTCGACGCAACATATAATCTCTCGAAAAACGCCAACAACCAATCCCAACTCGAAATCAGCGAAACCCTAATCGCCAAGTTTGCCAACAGTGGCAACCAAAATCTTGGCATCAACCGCGTCATCCCCGCTCGCCTTAAGATCGGCGACGGCAAAAGCTGGTCACTCGGGTTGCAATTCCTTGGTGCCTCCTCTTCCCAAGGCACCTACCTCAGCAAACATCTCGACGCCGACGCCTTAACCATCGGCTTAGGCGAAGACACCAAATCTCTCCATGGTGAGCAAACCTATAAGCTCACCTACCTCGCATCCGATGTCATCATGCCAAACCAGATCATAACCAATAAGACCCAATCCGGCGACGAATTTCACTGGATGGTTAACGGCGATGCTTGGACACAAACTTTCGACCAAGTTTCCGCCACTGTCAACATCCCGCAAGACCTCACCAGCAGACTCGACGGTCGTGTCGCCTGCTGGAACAACGAACTCGAAAATCAATGCCAAATAGACAAAAATCCAACAGTCGACGGCGGAGTGCAATATACTTTTACTGGCACAACCCAAACCAAAGCCCAAAAATCCCTCGTCTTTGACATCGGTTTCGCACCCGAAACTTTCGCTATACCAGCGACAATTTTCCAGAGCGAAGACGAAGCCCGCGGCATCACCCCTCCCAACCCTTGGGTCGTCGCCAGCATAATCCTGCTGATCTGCTCGCCCCTCGTCTTCATCATCTCTCGCAAAATGTACATTCGGTCTTATAATCGCAAAAAGGTTCGCGCCCTCCCCGTCATCCCCCAATTCATCGCGCCCGAATTCGCCACGTTAAGCCAATGTGAAGTCTTTTGGTCAGACAAAAACCTCGTCGCACCACTCCTGCTCGATTTAGCCGTCAACAACTACGTCGCCATCACAGCCAACGAGAAATCCAACAAACCCGAAGCCCTAATCTTGCAAAAGCCCGCCGACGCCCAAATCAAGGACAAAACCGAACGCGAAGTTTTGGAAAAACTCTTCCCCAGCCAACAAATCGGCACCAAAATCATGTTAAAAGACCTCAAAAAGGACGAAGCCTTCGGCAAACTCATCTACAATGCGCAAAGATCAGTCTATGCAGCACAGTTTGGCGAAACTGGCTTGTTTCAGGGCAAAAAGGTCAATATAGGCAAAACGTTTTCCACTTTTGGCTGGGTTACCCTCTTTCTGTTCGTTGCTCCGTTCCTATTTGAGTTATTACCAGATATATTACCCGGAGCCATCTATGGTCTGCTCCTTTTGGGTCTTATCATTTTCATCGTCTTTTTCTCTATCATTTCCAGCATCATCAAGCACACTCCGCACACTTCCGCTTTATTAAAATCTCGTAAATTAACGGATATGGGAGCACATTTGCAACGCCATCTCCTCGGACTAAAGGACTTCATGACCGTCTCCGAAGCCGACCGTATAAAAATGCTCCAATCCCCGCAAGGCGCAGAAAAGTTCGACACCAGCGTAGCCAATAGCAAAATCAAACTCATCAAACTCTACGAAAAACTCCTGCCTTTCGCGACAATCTTCGGCATAGAGAAAAAGTGGGGCGCAATCCTACAAATCTACTACACCGAAATCGAACAAACGCCTGATTTCCTAGACGGCTACATCGTCGGGCATAATTTTGGCTATCTTCTCGGCAGGCTTGGCACCGACACTCGCGCCCTCTCCTCCATGGAAGCCACCCGTATCGCCCGCGAAACCATGTCCCGCTCATCTTCGTGGTCATCTGGTGGCTCATCACATTCCGGCTTTTCTGGCGGCGGCGGCTCATTCGGTGGCGGTGGTGGCGGCGGAGGAGGCAGATAATGGTTGCTTATCATCTGGAAATCGTTTGGATTATCATCTGGAAATCGTTTGGATTATCATTGGCGCCATCATCTTCCTCATCGGTGCCTGCATGGTCGGCTTCGCCAAACCCATCGCCGACAACCTCGCCATCGCTAGCTACTCTCGCCTCAAAATGTGGGGCATCATCTTCTGTGTTCTCGGGTTGCTCATCTTGCCCTCCTTTCTCCCGTGGCTGCTCGATTCCTTCTTTACATGGCTTTTTGCCAATAGATTAAACATAAAAACTTGATTTTTTAATCATAAGGGAGTATTATAATAGTATGCAGGACGAAGAAGTACAAAACGGCATCGAAATCCAAGGTCAAAACGACCGAGTCATCGCTTGGTCCGCCCCCGAATACATCCACAGCCAAAAGACTGGCTTCTGGATCGTCACCGTCATTCTCATCGCTTTCATCTTGTTGGCCATTTCTGTCTACTTCCAATCTTGGACTTTCACCATCCTCATCGGCGTCGCCATCTTTGCCGGCATAGTCCATCTCAAATCCGAACCACGCAACATCAACTACTCCCTTTCTGGCGATAGCCTCAAAATCAACGACCACAATTACGACCTAGCCAATTTCAAGGCCTTCGGCATCCAAAACAACGCCGAACACAAGGTCTTCTCAATCATTCTAGTCCCCCAAAAGCGCTTCTCCGGTAACGTCATCCTCTTCTTCCCCGAATCCTTGGGCGAAGACATCGTCGACCTCCTTGGCACTGTCCTCCCCATAGAAGACATCAGCCCCGACATTTTGGATCGCGTCCTCGGTCTGCTCCGCTTCTAGCTTGCAATTTTTAATATAATTTGGTATAATAACAGTGTATGCACCCGTAGCTCAGTTGGATAGAGTATCTGGCTTCGAACCAGAGGGTCGGCGGTTCGAGCCCGTCCGGGTGTACCATTAAACCAAAGGAGAAAACCATGATCAAGAAAAAGAAAGTCCCCGTTGCAAAACTCAACCGCAACAACAATCACCGCCACGGCGCCAAGCGTAGCAAATAATAAGAAAAACTATAAGGATCTTTAGCTCAGTTGGCTAGAGCGTACGATTCACATTCGTAAGGTCGATGGTTCGAGCCCATCAAGATCCACCAGAATTATAAAAGAAAGGTTTTAACATGGAATCAATACTCAGCATACTGTTCGTAGTAGTAACTTTTGCTGCCATCATATCCGCTGTCGTCATGTCAGCGCTCGCCCTCTTCCGCGTCAACAAACTCAACATAAAGACGAATTCGGAGCAAAAACCGACTAATACCACCGAAACCACCTCAACTACCGGATTACAAATCGGCTTTATCATTATTTTTGGCACACTATCTCTAATCTTCCTGATTGTCGCTCTTATCACTCTCGCTTCCGGCTTCACCGTCCAATCCGCTTGGGATGCATCATCTTCTGGCAGCAGCAACACCATCAACTTCGCCGCCCCAGTCATCTGCCTTATCATATCATTAATCTTAAGCCTCGCCAGCTTCATCAACGCTTTCGCTGGTGGCTTGCGCAAAAAGGTCGCCTTGCGCATCGCCCTCGGCATCGTCAGCCTCTCCTTCCTCGGCTACGGCGCCACAACCGTCGTCTCTGCTATCGAGCAAACCTCTGCCTACAACGCCCGCGTCAATTCTTACGAAAATAGGCAAAATTGCTCCTACCCCACCAACTACTACAACTGTTACCCGCAATACGACAACATAACCATGGAAGTCCGCCCGGTTTACGACGGCACCAACACCATCTCCAACGGCACCGCCATCCTCATCCGAACCGTCATCATCTTTATCGTCCTCGTCTTCACCCATTTCCCGCTTTTCTTCTACTTCGCCACCAGCAAAAAGTTGCGCTCAGCCCTAAACAAGTAGTATAATATACTATGAGCATATCCATCGAAACCATCGACCAACAATCTTTCGACGCTTTCGCCACGCAACAAACCAATTTCAACTACTTGCAAAGTCCCGAAATGGCAAAACTTCGCCAACTTCGAGGGCAAGCTGTTCAATTCTTGAGTTTGCGTCAGCCAACTGACGCAAATAGCATAATGGTAGCACTTCTATCTGTCAAAAAGACCAAACTCGGCAAAGTCGCCAGCATCGACGGCGGGCCTCTCGGCAACATCACAAAATTGCCAGATTACCTCCCTGCGCTCAAATCCTATCTCAAACAGCAAAACATCATCTATTGCCAAATCACGCCCCATTTTGTCATCAAAACCCTCACCCAAGACGGCGAAATTATCAGTCAAAATCCCCTGCCAAATCTTAGCCCAAATCAAACCAAAGACCTAAAACTCGCCCGCAAATCTTTCTCCGCTCGCCAAGAGTTCCAATTCATCAAACATTTGCCCGAAAATGTCGAAAGCCTGCGCCAGTCCTACAACCAATCCGCTCGTCGCAGCTTGAAGAAAGCCGAACAAAACCACCTCAAAATCATTGAAGCTCAAGAAGGAAACGAAGACCGTTTTAGCAAAATCGTCAAAATCCTCGAAGATACCGCGCAGCGACAAAACTTCGCCAAAAAAGGTGCAGATTATTACGCAAAACTAAAACAAAGTTTCGGCAAAAAAGTCAAGTTTTTCGGCGTCGAACATAAGATTGACAACGACCCTGACAACAATTCCGAAATAATCGCCGCCGGTGTCTTCATCATCGACCAAAACCAAGACAAAACCAAATCCGAACTCATCTACCTCTTCGGCGGCTCAAAAAAGCAGTTTGCCAACACCGGCGCCCCCACCTTCCTCCAAGACCAAGCCATGCAACTCGCCATCCAAAAAGGTTACCAAAAATACAATTTTTACGGCGTCAGCGGCAATTTTGACGGAAGCGACCCAGTTCTCAAATTCAAGCAATCCTTCCGCGGCCAAATCGAACAATACGCTCCCAGCTTCGACCTCATCATTGCCCCATTGAGATACAGGCTTTTACAGATATTATAATATGCGCAAGCGGGTGGCGGCGCGCGGGGCTGCCCCAAAATGTTTTTACTGAATTAAGCAAACAATAAGATAAACGAGCGAATAATATAATTCAGGAAAAAATTTTAGGGGCGGACGCACCGACAGGACCCGCTTGCGCGTTAATATATATATCTATAAAACCCACCTACCGCACTCTCCATCGGAATCGTCCGCCAATCCACCACATACAACCCCCCGGGTCCGTTCATTTCCGAAATCACGATATAACCCTCGTCTTCATGGATTTCCTCCACGATTGCCACATGCCCATACCCACCATAATTTCCCCCGTTCGCCATCACCGCTCCAACTTGTGGCACCGCACCCACATTCCAACCCTGTGCTGCCGCAGTCCACGCCCAAGTCGAAGCATTGCCCCACATCCGTCCCACTGGTCGCCCAATCTCTGCTCGTCGCTCCGCCGCGTACCAAGTACACCAACCATAAGCGTAACTATTATCACGGAACGGATATGGATTACGATACATCCGCAAGGTACTTCCACTCGGCTGTTGCACTATTGGCGGCGCATAAACTGGCGCCGTATATTCTGGCCGTTCAGTGTTCGGTAAAACTCCGTCTGGAATAATAATCTTTGACCCATCAACCAAATCCGTCAATTCCAAGTCATTAAACAGCACAATGTTATCGCGCGAAGATTGGTATTTATTCGCCAACCCGTCAATCGTATCACCTGATTTCACAGTATAAACAAACCCATCCACCGACGGAATTAGCAAAGTCTGCCCCACCGTAATATCCTCTTTTTTAATCCCGTTTGACCATCGCAAGGTCTGTATAGAAACACCGTATCTCTCGGCAATTTGACCCAAATTATCCCCGTCTTTGACCGCATAACTGGTAATCCCGCGCGAAATCTCTGGCGTTGTCGTCTGCGACCCGCTCAAACTCCCGTCACCAGATTGCGCCATAGCGTGTTGCAAAATCAACGAAAAGGCAATGTTGCTTGCGTTAGTTTGCGCCGGCAACCGTGCCTCCTCCGCCAAGTCCGCCACCAAAACCACCTCTGTCAACTGGCTTGTCGAAAGCACAGAGTTGGAACTTGCCGCCTTGTTAATCAGCCCGACCAAAGACTCCGTTTTCGTGGCTTTTTGCGAACCGAGCGCCACAAACACCAAAATTGCACCAAAAAAGCCCACATAAGCCAGCAAACTCCCCCAGCTCAGGTCTAATTTCTTAATAAACTTAGAAAACTTGCTCATAATTGCAACAAATCGTTGCTATTTCAGTATATCACGAGTAGCCACAGAAATCAAATGCTCAAACAGCACACAAATCGTCAAAGGTCCAACTCCACCAACACGCGGCGTCAAGGTCAAATCCTCTCTTAACCTTGTCTCATCTGACAAATCGCCTTTTAGCACTCCACCTTCGCTAGCCGTTCCAGCATCCACCACAATCGCTCCGCGTTTCAGGAACTCCGGCAAAATCAACCCAGCCACACCTGTTGCCGAAATCACAATGTCAAAATCCACCAGTTCTTCGCCCAATCGCAAGCTATCGCCAGCCGTAAAAACCCGAAAATCCAGCCCCATCGAGGCAAAAATCCGCGTAAGCGGTTCGCCCACCAGCTTTCCTCGCCCCACGACCGCAATTTTGCGACCCGCTAGTTCAATATTATACCCAGTGAGTAGCCACAAAATCGCCTCCGCCGTGGCCGAATCAAAATCAGATTTTGCACCCAATAACCCATCAACATCTTTTTTCGGAGAAATCGAAGCCAAAATCCTCTCCGTCAAACCCGTCTCAACCAGAGGCAGCTGCACAATCATCCCATCAATCGTGCCATCCGAATTCGCCGCCAAAACAGCGTTTTCCATTTCCGAAGTCATCACCGTCCGAATCTCCACCTCTGCCCCAATATCACGACCATATTTCTGCTTCAATTCTACATATTTCACAATCACCGGATTTTCGCTATCTTTCAAGATCAACAATTTCGGCGCACGCTCCAACTTTGCAATCTGCCCCGTCTGGCGCTCTTTGACAAATTCCGCCAAATCTCGTCCGCTCAAAATCTTCATACTTTAATCTCCACCGGCTCTTGTTCCAGCCGCACGCCATATTTTGCAAAAACCGCCTCACTAATTGCATTACGAGCTTTTTCCAAATCCGCATAACTGCGTGCGTTCTTGTTTATCAAAATCAACGCTGCCTTCTCGCTCACTACGAAGCCAAAAAACTCTTTGCCTTTCAGCCCCGTATTCTCAATCAACCACCCACTTGGCACCGTGTTTTTTCCGCCGTCCGACTCGTCCCAAACCTCTACGCCAATTCCACGCAATCGTGCCTTTTCCTCATTATTCACATTTAGGTTCTTGAAGAATGATCCCGCACTCGCCTCTGTCGCAACATCTGGTAGTTTGGAAGATCGCACTGCCGCCACCGCGTCATAAATCTTGAGAGGCGAAAAATCCGTAATCTTATTCTCATCCAAATATTTCTGCAACGAATTATAAAACGGCGGAACCAATTTTTCACGAGACAGACGAACCTTCACGCTCGTAATAAAATACCGGTAAACATCATCGCCAGAATTAAAAATCGATCTTCGGTATCCTAACTTGCACTCATCAGCACTAATCTCTCGAAACTCACGCTTCGCAACGTCATAAACTCGCACGCTCATCAGCACATCCTTAATCTCCTGCCCATACGCCCCCGCGTTCTGCACCGGCGCCGCCCCAATCGTCCCCGGAATCTTCGCCATCGCCTCCATCCCGCTCCAACCTTCTGCCGCCACGGCGTGAATAAACTCATCCATCACCACCCCACTTGGCACATCAAAAACCCCATTTTCATCTGGCAAGTATTGCCTTTTTGCACCATCTGTGGTACAATGAAAGTTTGCCCCTATCTCATTTTTAATAATCACCCCACGAAATCCCTCATCTCGCCCAATCAAATTGCTCCCATTCCCCACCACAAACGCCGGCAATCTTCGCTCATAAGCAACCTCATATGCCTCCCTCACATCCTTTTCATCAAAAACTTCCACCACCAACTCCGCCTTCCCACCAATCCGCATGGTCGTCAAATCTGAAATCTTAACATTTTCTAACATTTTCATAGTTTAATCCTTACCTGCGCCATCTAAAGGCGTCTTTTATTTCTTGCTCCGTAAACCCCTGCTCGACCAAAAATTTGCAAATGCTACTCACGACTGTTTTCTTAACCAAACCATGTCGCGGAATAGTAGTTTTATTATTGGTCTTCGGATTTGTGGCAGTATCGTGGTTCGAGCCGTTGCGTATGTCAAACCCCAACCTTGTCAAGCCCTTCACAATATTTTTAGGTTTTTCTTCGCGGCTATGCCAAACTGATGCGGGAGACATTGCTAAGCTCCAACGAGTCGCATAGTTTTGTGCAGGTATTTAGCTGGGATCTCTGCACCGAACTCATCTCGCACGTCAATTGGCGGCATAAAATAACCGAGATATTCCCTATATTGTTGTGGAATATCCAAATAATCATACATTGCTTCGTTAACCATTTCAACAAGCTCTCTGCCAGTTTGTGCCTGTGTTACCACATTGTCACCGTTGAAGTTTGTAATCTTTGCAAAATACCCGCCATTCTCATCTTTTTCGATCAGCACACTAATCACATCCGGTCTTTTCCAACGCAATGCAAACAGCTCATCTCTGTCTATTGCTTTTTTCTTGAATAATCTCATGACTATATTATACATCTCCATAATTTTTTTGTCAATGCCTATTGACTTTTATCAATTAAAAAGCACGTTCTTTCTCACCACTCGCGTCATCCCAAATAATCTCGCGCTTGCCACTCGTCATATCCATCGCTAGCGACCAAATTGTCTGATGATCATTGGAGTCCGCGTAAACATAATGTGTATTTCGCAAAATTGGACGAATATTTGCAAACTTGAAGTCCGGATGGCGTTTAATCTCCCGCAACGTTTCATAATACCGAAGATAAGTCGTATGCGCTGGATGTTGTTTGAAAACGCTATCTTCCTTTAACAAGTCTGGCGCCGTATAGTGGTTCGTCTGGATCAAAATACCGTCTTTATCTGGACGAACAACTCGAAAAGTTTTTGATGTGTGTTCAATAGCAGCCATATTTCCATATTTGTCCGCTATGAAAAAGTTTTTTGGCGTCAGAAGCGGAGTTTTTCTGAAAACTTTCAGAGCCTGCGCCACCGTGCCGCAAGTCTCAGCCACCAAGCGTATTATATGTGTCGATGCCAATCCGTAGCTCCATCTCTGGTTGAACGCATAAGTCAATCCAATATACAATCCTTGATCGTTTATGGCATCTTCAGCCGAAAAACTCCAGTGTTTGTGCGAGGTATGGTGCGGGTCAAAAATCGTCATATCAGTAATTCCAATATATTTATACCGCTTTGCAATGTCCATCTCATAAATATGAAAGCAATCGCGTGCCTGCGGCAACCAATCATAATTTCTCCCGACCAGCAGTTTGTCACCTTTTTTTACGCCAAAAATTGTACAACTTTCCGTAGCCTTAACTCTCGACATTCTCTGGTCAACGTCTTGCGCGATCGAAACATACAGCAATTTTTCCAAATCAAAGTTACCTCCGACCGCCACTCCCCCAATCTCTTCAAGCAACTCTGGGTAGTGTTTTTTATAAACAGCAAGCTGTCTATTTAGTGTAGCCTCATTGACCTGAACATCCCGCAAGCTACGGTTTTGCTGCTCATAAAACTTTCCCAATTGCTCTCCAACTTCCCTACTCGTTCCCGCAAACTTATTTATCCTCATACATACATTATACCACAAATAATAATTTCTTGGCAGGGGCAGTTGGAGTCGAACCAACCTCACAGGTTTTGGAGACCCGCATTCTACCGATGAACTATGCCCCTATAAATACTGGTGTGCCCGATAGGATTCGAACCTACGACCTTTG
>JAISJL010000023.1 GCA_031261545.1 Candidatus Nomurabacteria bacterium | reverse complement strand
TATGCTATCCCAAAGGACCTCCACGCTCATCTCAACCTCCTCGCCGCCACAGACGAACTCCCGGAAGTCATAAGTAGCGCTACTTTCGGCGCCTATTCCGCCAGCCAAATCTGGAACGAACTCATCAAGAAATCCGGCAACGAGTCCTTACCATCTGATATCCGCGAACTCCAAGCCCAATATATGGACTTCCTCGTCAAATACCTCGCCGATGCCAATCACCTACCCAGTGTCATTCACGCTCACGACTGGCTCACTTTCGAAGCCGCCGAACGCGCCAAGGCAACCTACGACCTCCCCTTTGTCGCCCATGTCCACGCCACCGAATTCGATCGCGCAGGTGGTAATTCCGGCAATGCCCTCGTCCACGAAATCGAATATAACGGTTTAACCGCTGCAGACCACATCTTAACCGTCAGCAACGCCACCAAACAAATCATCACTCATAAATACGACATCCCGCAAGAAAAAATCACCGTCGTTCACAACGGCTGGGTCGAACCCGCCGCATCCGCCCTGCCCATAGCTCATTTCGAAAACCTCCACCGCCGCGGCCACCGCATCATCACCACCGTCGCCAGATTGACGCTGCAAAAAGGCCTCACCCATCTCCTCCAAGCTTTCGCCCTCGCCATCAAACACAATCCCAAAATAACCCTCGTCATCGCCGGCAGCGGCGAAGAAAAACACGCCCTAATCGACCTCTCCCACGACCTCGGCATCCAAAACAACGTCATCTTCACCGGCTTCCTCCAAGGCGCCGACCTCCAATCCCTCTACAAAATCTCCGACGTCTTCGTCATGTCCTCCATCTCCGAACCTTTCGGCCTCACCGCCCTCGAAGCCGCCCACCAAGGCGACGCCCTCATCATCACCAAGCAATCCGGCGTCAGCGAAATCCTAAACTCAGTTTTCACCTACGACTACTGGGACATCAACAAACTCGCCGACATCTTAGTCGGCATCAGCCTCTCAAACGGCTTATTACATACCCTCCAATCCAATATCCAACACGAATACCACAAGATCTCATGGGACGACGTCGCCAACAAAACCCTCCAAATCTACCAAACCATCGCAAAATAATATAATTTTCGCTCTTCACAACCATAATTTCCAGGCGTTCCTAAAATAGTCTTTCTTGTGAAAAGTGCTACATTTTCATCTCCCGACTAATTTTCTTGGCAAACTCTTCACAATCCCTAATCCTCATCACTTTTCCAAGTGAAAACCCCACCAAACACCGCAAAAACTTAATCTCATCTACACCAAAAACCCCATTTTCAGACCGCACTAACCCTTTCTGATCCAAATCCCATCCATATCTCAAATCTGGCGCAACGACAAAACCCTCCACATCCACCTCAAATCCATTATTCTCCCCCAAAATCACATAAAAATTGACCAAAAACCACGTCCGCACTACCACCAAACTCCCCAAATTATTCAATTCTGTCAACGCTTGTTGCAAAATCTGAAAAATCCTTGCATCATCCAGCCCCTCCGCTCGCCGCGAAACCAATCGCAATAATTCATACGCCATCTGCAATCGCCCATAGTCCGCCAAAATCTTATCAAAAAACATCACCATCTTCGCTCCAGTCACCGTCGCCATCTTCCCGGATCTTGAAAAGTGTAGGTTCACCAAGTTCACCGCCAAAACCTGCGTCCCGCCCGCCAGTTTGCTCTTGCTCCGCCTCACTCCCTTGACAATCGCGCTCTCCTGTCGCCCGTCTTCCAAAATCATCTGCAAAATCCTGTCCGCCTCGCCATAATTTGTCCCTCGTAGCACCATCGCCAACCCCTTAAACTCGTTAACTTCACGCATATTCAGCAGGCTTCCTCAATTTTTCGCAATTCTTCTTCCGAAATCGTCGCCAAATCCGTCATTTTTGCCCCCAAGCTCTCTGGCGGCAGTGTCAACAATCGCAAATCATATCCATATAAAATTATTTCTCGATCTTCCAATGACGCTTTCACTTGCGCCAGAATCTTTATGACATCGCGTGAATGAGCGTCAATGAAAAGTTCTTTTTTCACCACAATTCCGCCTGCCCAACCGCCAAAAAATCTATGAAGACCTTATTCCCTCGCGTCGAAAACCTAGCCCCATTCTTCTCGGCGATACTCATTAGCAGCATCTTCTTGCTCTCCGCGTTTTCATTATCCAGAAGCCGCACAACCAACCGTTTTTTACGAATCTCAATCTCCGCCGAAGCCCGAAAAACCTCAAAAATATCCGTCAAAATCTGTCTATCCGCCAAAACTAGCCCCTTGCCCCTGCCAAACTCAAAAAACGACGCCAAACTCACAATCTCCACGCGCGGTTTTTTCGCCCTGCCAGCAAATTGCAACACCCTCGCCAATTTCACCGCCTCATCTGCGCACAACAAAGCCTTTTCGCCCTGATCACAAAGGAGCGCACACCGTAGCGCCACAATCTTCTCGGTCAAAATATCCACCGCCCTCGCCTCTTCCTGTTCCTCCACTTTTCTCATATTCCCATTTTACACCAATTTTACAAAACCAGCAAGCATAACCGTATTCAACCAATCAACTTCACTTGTTCATGAAATAATACAACGCCACACCAACCGCCAATCCAACCACAATAATTGCCAAAACCACCACAATCATCACCACCAAAGCGCCTTTGGATATTTTGACTCTATCTTTTTTCGCTTTCTTAACCTTAATCTTCTTGGTTTCAGGTTTTTTCGCAACCAAAGCAGTCTTACCAACATCAGTTTTTTCGGCAGCACCTCTCTCAAAATCCAGCTTCGCCAAAACGGGTTTCACAACCGGCCGTAGCACCTCAACATTTTTCGTCTTGACCACCTCAACACTCCCACCGCCCAGCGGCTTTTTCGCCACCTTCACCCCCGCAATGAACGGCATCTTCGCTCTCTGAAGCGGCAATCTCTCGGCAACTTTCTCGCTAAACTCATCGCCAGCAAACTCACCAATCCACTCTGTTTTCTTCACTGTGGGAGCAATCTTCGCCACGGCCTTTTTTGGCACAATCGCAATCTTCCTCGGTGCAGTATCGGCTTTTTTCATCGTTACTTTCGGCAAGTTTGGCTTCGCCACAACAACTCGTGCGCTAATCGGCTTACGAATTGTCGGCTTCCTGACGCCAACAACCCTGCCAACATCAGCCAACTTGTCAGCCTTAACCGGTTTCCGCCCCTCGCTAATCGTTTGCGCCACCTGTGTCAAAATCTCTTTCTGCTCCTCTGTCGCAATCTTTCGCGCCGTCACCTCCTGCCGGCTCACAATATCATTTATAATCTTCATCTCTGGATTTTCGGACAACAAATCTATCTTCGGCAAAATCACTTCCTTCGGTTCAATCGGAGCAGTTTTTGCAACAGTTTTTTCACGAGCAAAGAACCCATCTTTAAGGTCAGAAATCGGCTTCAAGTTTCTGCCGAATCGCTTTTCTGTCCGAATTTTGTTCAGCTGCATTTTCTCTGATTCGCTCCGTGTTCGCATCTTCCTCGACCGCGAATCTTGGTTAATCTTCATTGGCTTAACCTCCTCCACCTCCTCCATAATGAGTTCCTCGTCCATAGTAGCGTCATTTTCCACATCTGTTATTATCACAGTAGCGCTGCTTCCCTCCGCGGCAAAATCATCCTCGTTCAGTTCTTCTTCCGGCGCTAAAATATCAGCCACCACAGCATCCAGCTCCTCAAAATCTATATCATTTACCGTAATTTTGCCCATCCTAACTCCATTTTATCATGCTTATTACAAAAAGTCAAAAAATCGCTAATCCGCCACTTTTTCAATCGTTTGTGTTTCAATTTTTCTCTCTCCGCCAGCAATCCTCACCACGTCTTTGTCAACTTTTTCAATTTCCTTGTGCGCGTTGTTATAATGTCCCACCGTTGTGTCCAACGATTTTCCAAGTTTCACCATATACTCATCAAATCTCGCAATATGTTCACCCAATTTCGCTACTTTCCCCTGTATCTCTCGCGCGTCTTTCTCAATCTGCAACGACTTTAATCCTTGCAAAACCGTCTGCAAATACGCCATAAACGAAGTCGGCGACACAATAATCACCTTCTTGTCCCGAAAGGCATATTCGATCAAATCCCGCCCGCTCGATCCAATCCCCACGTCGTTGATCAAAGTGTCATAATACAGCGCCTCGCTCGGAATAAACATAAAAGCAAAATCCATAGTATTCTCACTCGGTCGGATATATTTTGCCGTTTCGTCAATCCGCTTTTTCAGATCTCCCGCCACCATTTTCGCCAGTTCATCTCGCCTCGTTTTGTCACTTTCATTTATCATCCGATTATAATTTTCAAGGCTAAACTTACTGTCAATCGGCAGAACTTTGCCCTTGTCAAGGAAAATCACCGCGTCCACCGCCTCACCATTCTTGAACTTATATTGTGTCGCATATTGTGTCGTCGCAAGGACGTTGCCCAGCACGCTCTCAAGGTAAAACTCACCAAAAACTCCCCGCTGCTTCGGATTTTGCAGCACATTTTGCAACATTTTCAGCTCGTCCGCCACACCCACCACACGCTTATTAGTCTCGTCCAATTTCGCCAACCGCGCCGACACGTCCGCCACAATCTTCCCACTTTCCGAAAGCTGTTTTTGCAACGAACTCTGCGTGTCTCTGTTTGATTCCTTAATCTGCGTGTTAACCGTGTCTTTCAGCTTCGTAATATCCTCGCCCACCGAACTCTGCATCGTTGTAATGCTTCGAGTTAATTCCGTCAAATCCTGTTTCAGCATCTGTAAAGCCGCGTTTTCCGGCTCAGTTGTTTCCGTTTTTTTGTCTTTTTGCAAGATCTTCAACACCACAACTGCCACCACCGCGCCAACCAACCCAAATACCAATCCAACCCAAATATTCATCTCTACAATGCCGCCTCAACCGCTGCCCAAGATGCATCATCGTTGGCTTCAGGGATAAAAATCGCCACTTGCTGACCAACTGCGATCCGGAAATAAGTCACCGACGCCAAGAGAATCGCATATTCGCGCCCACCGACTTCCACCGAATATTTACCCTCGCTCGTCTTGAGCGTCCCGATCACTTGCTTGCGTGGCACTGGCCCAATCTGTTTATAAATCATCTTACCCGCTTCGGTAATCGTCAGCTTCAGAATATCGCCCTCCACCAGTTTCGATTTACTAGCATAGTTCGCCGGCACCGGATAAATCTTGCCATCATCTTGACCAATCATTTGTTGACCGTCAAAGAACCCTTCAATCACTCGACCACCCACAATATCCGCACCAGGTTGCGTAATACCAACAGTCACCAATCCGCCCTCCTCGCCGATAATACTGCTCAACATCTCGCGAGCCGCAGCAAGGTTCGTCTCCGCTTCTTGCAGCAGATTCTTCAACCTCTTGATTTGCTTGTCTGGCAACTCTGACATAAAACTCCTCTTTTTATCTTTCCTTTAACTTCCTCACCGCATCACTGGTGCTCATTCTCTTGCCCTCATTTTCTTACCCTCCGTTTAACCCTATTTTAACAAACTCAAAACCAAAAGTCAAGCGTTTTTGCCACTTTGTGGCAAAAACGCAGATAATATCAATCTCTTTTGAGCATCACCATAAACGCCTCGGCTGGAATCTCAACTTTCCCAAATTTCTTCATCCGTTTTTTACCCTTTTTTTGCTTATCAAGCAACTTCGCCTTTCGGTCGCGATCCCCCGTATGAATCTTGGTCAAAACATCTTTCATATACGCCCCAACCGTTTCCCGCGCCACAATCCTACCGCCAATCGCCGCCTGCAAAGCAATGGCAAAGTTCTGTCGCGGCACCACCTCTTTCAACTTTTTGACCACTTCCCGCCCCACCGCCTCTGCCTCCGTTCGGTGTGCTACAATCGACAGCGACGGCATCATCTCGCCAGCCACAAGAAAATCTATTCGCACCAGATCCTCCGCCCGATAATCTGCCAAATCATAATTAAACGACCCATACCCGCTAGTTAAACTTTTCAATTGGTCATAAAAATCCGTCAGCAAATTCGCCAAAGGCGCCTCAAAACTCACCAAACTCCGCTCATCAATATAACTCAAATTCGTCTGATGTCCCCGCTTACCGTTAATCAGCCCCAACACCGCCCCCACGTAATTCTTCGGCACAATAATTTCACCGCGAATCCACGGCTCCGCAATCTCGGCAATTCGCGCCGCATCCGGCAAATCGCTTGCACTCTTGATATCCAATTTCTCGCCATTAGTCAATTTAATGTGATAATCCGTGCTCGGATTGGTAATCACCAAATCCAGTCCATATTCCCGTTCCAATCGCTCCTTAATAATATCCATGTGTAACAATCCAAGGAACCCAATCCGCAGCCCAAAGCCCAAAACCGGCGAACTCTCCAGCTCAAACGCCAAGGCCGAATCGCTCATCGCCAATTTCTCCACCGCCTCCTTCAATAAATCATAATCTTCATTAGAAACAGGAAAGAACCCCGCATAAACAAACGGCTTGACATTTTTATATCCTTGTAAGGCCTCGCCAGCTGGATTTTTAGCCAAGGTTACCGTGTCGCCCACCTTCGCCTCCCGTGTCGTTTTCAAGTTTGTCACAATATACCCGATCTCGCCATCACGCAACACCGCCGAAGCCACCATCTGCGGCTTCAATTTCCCCACTTCCAAAGCAACCCCATTCACTCCCGTCGCCATCATCTTAATCTCGTCGCCCTTATGAATTTCCCCATTTTTGACCCGCACATACAACACCACTCCCCGATAATCATCAAAATACGAATCAAAAATCAGAGCTTGCATCGAAGTGTTAGCAGAAATTACATTCGGGGCATTCTTTCGGGGCAAGTCAGCCAAAGTAACTTCTTGGGCCATTCCTGAGGATGGCGAAGGCATGAGTGACGAACGCCGTGACGACGGCCGTGAGGAACGTGCCCAAGAGTTAGTTTGGCTGACTTGCCCGTAAGGTGAAGGTATTTTCTCAATAATCTCTTCCAAAACTCGCTCAACATTCATTCCAGTCTTAGCACTAACCTTAATAATCTCCTCTTCCGAACATCCTAAAAGATTAACAATCTCTCGCGAAACCCGTTCTGTGTCCGCCGCCGGCAAATCTATCTTGTTAATCACCGGAATAATCGTCAAATCCGCCTCAATCGCCAGATAAACGTTCGCCAAAGTCTGCGCCTGAATCCCTTGCGTCGCGTCAACGACGAGAATCGCTCCCTCGCACGCCGCCAAAGATCGCGAAACCTCATACGAAAAATCCACATGCCCCGGCGTATCTATCAAGTTCAGCTCATATCCGCGGTATTCCATAGTCACCGGCGCCAGTTTAATCGTAATCCCCTTTTCCCGCTCCAACTCCATCGAATCCAAGAGTTGCGCCTTGGCATTTCGCGCATCAACCGTCCCAGTAATCTCCATCAGCCTATCCGCCAATGTGCTTTTACCGTGGTCAATGTGCGCAATAATGCAAAAGTTCCGTATCTTGTCCATATCTATATTCTATCACAGCAAGACAGATTAAGCAATCGACGCAATTTTGATAGTTGTATATTTTTGGCGATGTCCAATTTCCTTATGAACATGTTTTTTGCTTTTATAGCGAATAACTCGGAGTTTTTCGCCTTTCACCAATTCCTCAACCACGTCAGCCTTGACCAAACTTTTCGCCACCGTTGGCATTCCAACAGTAGTTTTGTCCCCGTCAATCACCAACATAGGCGCAACTCCAATCGACTTTGTGCCTTCGCTCTGCAAATCCACCGCCAAGGTCTCCCCTTCGGTCACAAGATATTGCTTTCCGCTAACTTCAATAACTGCTTTTTTCATACACCCATTATATCACCTTCGGTGAAAAATTGCAAGCGATTTTGCACACTTTGCGCGAAAATCAAGGCTTCCTGCGCAAAAGAACAACCCCCGCCAATTAAGTCGGGGGATTGTTCAGTTTAGAGATTATGCAAAAAAAAATGCAATTATTCGATTTTTCCGACAGCCTCAGAAAGTTTGCCCGCAGCGCGAATGAAAGCGTCGTTGAACATTGCCTCGCCTTTCGCCCCATCATCAGTTTCCGCCGCGGATTGCAAATCCGCAAAGAAATCACCGACAATGCCACCGATTTCATCCAAGAACTCGAGTTCTTCCTCATCCGGAGCAAGCTCGATTCCCAGTTCAATATCGCGCTTCAATTCCGCCAGAACTTCGTCCAACAGAACGCCGTCAATCGCCGAATCATCACGAGTAGCGTATGCCACCGTCAAGACAACTTCTTTGCCGTCATCGCAGCGCAATTTCGCTTTTTTACCGATAGCACGGATAGGCTTACCCTTTCTGCTCACGCGCGTCGACGTCGTAACCGCCATCTTGTATGCGTCCGCCGCCAAATATAAAACATTAGCAGCCGCCATCTCGAGCAATTCACGCTCCTTCTGGTTGCTGCCTTCGCCATTCATTAAAGCAGTACTTCCTGCAATCGCACCGTCGCAGCATCTCGGCAACATAATCGCCGTCCTCAGCGCCACGGTTTTGCTCACGTCCTTCGCCGTCAGCAGTTCATACAGTTTCGCGTCCGCATTGCGGATAACCGTTTTGATAGCCTCGCCATCGTGGAAAAAACAACTTTTTGCCATTTCTTGAACCTCCATATTGGTTTATATTTTTGCCGATACGAAGACCCTATGTCCCCGCCAGCTAAAAAGCATCTTTGGTCAGTAAGCGCGCTCACAACCTAATTTCCAACAAATAGATAATCGCGAACTTCATTTTTGTGAAAAGTTTAAGCTCGGGGCATTCTTGAGGACGGCGAAAGCATGAGTGACGAACGCCGTGACGACGGCCGTGAGGAACGTCCCCGAGATGAACTTTTCACAAAAACGAAACGATTTGTTTGGGATTAGTGTTTTGAGAAGCGTCAATACTAAAAATATTTTTTAGCCAACGGCGACAGAAATAACATAAAATCTCTAAACTGTCAATTTACAACAGATCCCGCTTTTTGTTTTTAACAAAAAGCGTCGCTAGCTAGCGACGAACGAATCATCACGAGCCACGCAAATAACCTGTAAAATCGTAAGTTTCATCAACTTACACACTCATTATATCACACTGAACTCATTTTGTCAAGTAATTTATATCTTTTTCGGGTGACGCGAGGCGGGGCTGTCCCGCAAAATTATTTTTCAAGATTATTTTAGTTTTTGTTTAATATGGAGCATAAACTCTTATATAATCTTGAAGAAATAATTTTATGGGGCG
>JAISJL010000032.1 GCA_031261545.1 Candidatus Nomurabacteria bacterium | reverse complement strand
TATCATTAACAAGCTAAAACCTAAGAATAAGCAAAGGCAGGGTTAAGTATGGCAAGAATCGCTGGGATAACGATCCCATCAGATAAGCAAGTCTGGGTCGCTTTGACGTATGTATACGGCATTGGGCGGACAGCAAGCAAAGCCATCCTTGCGGCGGTTAAAATTGAACCGACCACTCGGGTGAAAGATATCACCGAGGCTGAAGAGAAAAAACTTAATGACATTATTGCTTCGCAATATGTTGTTGAAGGTGATCTAAAGCGCCTCGTGACAAACAATGTAAAGCGAATTAAGGAAATCAATTCGTATAAAGGGTTACGCCATAAAGCAGGTTTGCCTGTTAATGGTCAACGTACACGAACAAACGCGAGAACTCGCAAGGGTCGAGCGGTTGCGGTCGGCGGTGCGCAACCTAAAGCAGCAAGTAAGACCTAGGAGTTAAAATGGTAGAAAAAGAACAAGCAATTGGCGCAAAGGTCAAAAAGACCAAGAAACGAAGTGTTCCTGCTGGTCAGGTTCACATTAAATCAACTTTTAACAACACCATTATTTCGGTGACCGATAAATCGGGCGGCGTTTTGGCGCAATCGAGTGCTGGCGCAAACGGTTTTCGTGGTAGCAAGAAGGGGACGGCGTATGCCTCTCAGATTGCGGCGGAGAAAGTTTTGGGATTTTGCCGAGAAAACTTTGGTTTTGCTTCGGCAGATGTGTATGTTAAAGGTGTTGGTTTGGGTCGGGACTCGGCAATTCGTGCCGTGGCTGCGACGAACATTAGCATCAACAGTATTCAGGATGTGACAGCTTTGCCTCACGGCGGCGTGCGTCCGAAGGGAGAAAGGAAACCGTAATGGCACGAGATTTATCACCTATTGTTAAGCAAAGTCGCCGAGAAGGTTATGCTTTGCATCCGAAAGCCGTCAAAGTGATGGCGCGGAAAACCGGTATTCCGGGTGAGCACGCAAATGGTCGCAAGGGTAAAGGCAGTTTGTATTTGACCCAACTTCGCGAAAAGCAGAAGGTGCGACGCATTTATGGCTTGCTGGAAAAGCAGTTTGCGAAATTAGTGGCAGAGGCAAAGAAAGACCGATCACAGACCGGTGCGAAGTTGCTTTCGCTGTTGGAACGAAGAGCGGATAACGCGGTTTATCGTGCTGGCTTTGCGGTCAGTCGACGAGCGGCACGACAATTAGTCGGACACGGGCATTTCCTGTTGAACGGTAAGCGAGTGGATATTCCATCGATCCGTTTGAAAGAAGGGGACGTCTTGGAAGTTCGACCAAAATCTCAGAAATCGGAATATTTTGCACATTTGGCTGACATCGTGAGCAACGCTGGGCAAAGCGCTGTTTCATGGTTGAAGACAGATGCGAAGAAGATGAAGATTGAGGTTGTTGGATTGCCGAAGCGTGAAGAAGCTGAGGTGGGTATTGAAGAACAGTTAATTGTCGAGTATTACTCGCGCTAAAGAAAGGGAGGACACAAATGTCAACAAAATTAATTCATGAGCCAAAACTAGCGGAGGTTATCAAGAATAACCAGAATAGCGAAACTTTTGTAATTAAAGCGTTATATAACGGATACGGACACACACTTGGCAACAGTTTGCGCCGAGTTTTGCTCTCGAGTATTGGTGGCGCAGCGGTGGTGGCTTTCAAAATTGAAGGCATTACACACGAGTTTACTACTGTTAAAGGCGTGGCGGAGGACGCGGTGGATATTATGCAAAACTTGAAAAATATTCACTTCAAGAAGCATACAAATCTGCCAGTCGAACTGCATTTGTCGAAGAAAGGTGCGGGCGAAGTGAAAGCTTCGGACATCACTTTGAGTGCAGATGTGGAGATTAGTAATCCAGATCAGCGCATTGCAACTTTGGATAGCGATGGTGTGTTGGAAATGGATTTGGTGGTAGAAAATGGGGTTGGTTATCAGACGATTGAACAGTCGACAGAAGAGCGCTTGCACTCGGATATGATTGCGCTGGACGCGATTTTTAGCCCAGTTTTGCGCGTGCGATATGACGTTGATGATGATCGTGTGGGCGATGATTTCTCGTTGCAGAAGCTGATTATGACCATTGACACAGATGGAACGATCAGCCCGAAGGAAGCTTTTGAGCAAGCAGCGGCGATTTTGGTTAACCAATATCAGGCCTTGGCTGGCGCAACGGTTGTGGAATCGGTGGCAGCACCAGAGACGGCCGAGAAGCCTGACAACGGATGGCTGGCGACGCAAGTGGCGGAGTTGGAGGGTCTTTCGACACGAACAGTCAACGCCTTGCAAGACAACCACATCCGAACTTTGCGCGATTTGATCGCCAAGGATGAGGACGAATTAAAGAAAATTAAGGGATTCGGCAGTAAAGCTCGTGAAGAGGTCGAAAAACTTTTAGAGGAGTATAAGAATGCATAGACCTGGATATAAAGGGCGGAAGTTTGGTCGTGAAAACGACCAGCGGCAGGCTCTGATCCGAGGTTTGATTTGCGCTCTGATTCAACATCAAGAGATTGAAACGACCTTGGAGAAAGCAAAAGAAATGCGACGCTTCGCCGAGAAGATTATTACGCGTGCGCGAAAGGGCGGGTTATTCAGCCGGCGATTGGTGATTGCGCGGCTCGGTAATCTTGAAGTAGCAGAGTTGTTGATTGACCAGATTGCGCCGCAAATTAAGCGCGATAGCGGATATTTGCGGATTACGCGAACGAAATTGCGACGCGGCGATAGCGCACAGATGGCGCGAATTGGGTTTGTGGATGAGTTTAAGTTTGAGGCTGTTAAACCAGTTGAAAAACCCGTTAAGGTGGACAAGCAACCAGTCAGCGTGAAAAAAGCGCCAGTTGAGGCTGAGATTGTCGCAAAAAAGGAGACTAAATAATGAAACTTTTTAAGACATTTAGTGCTAAGCCAGCGGAAATCGAGCGCCAGTGGTTCTTGATTGACGCGGCAGAGAGCGCGACCTTGGGGCGATTGGCGACGGAAATTGCCAAATTATTGATGGGTAAGGGTAAAGTTACCTTTACTTCGCACGTTGATAATGGTGATTTTGTGGTTTTGGTTAATGCTAGCCAGATCAAGGTAACTGGAAACAAGGAAACCGATAAGAAATACTACCGCCATAGCGGTTATGTGGGCAACTTGAAGACGGAAAGTTTGATGGAAATGCGCGAAAAATATCCAGAGCGGATTGTTATTGAGGCCGTTCGTGGAATGTTGCCGAAGAATAAACTGATCGATGGGCGATTGGCGAGGTTGAAGGTATTTGCGGGTGCGGAACACGCGCACGAAGCACAAACGCCAAAGAAAGTAGAGGTTAAATAATGGTTGAAAAATACATTTTTAGCTTGGGTCGTCGCAAAGCGGCGGTCGCCAAAGCGCGAGTTTATAAGGGTAAAGGCAAGATTACCATTAACGATAAGCCGGCCTTGGAATACTTGAGTGGCAATAAAACGATGTTGGCAGAGATCAACGATCCGTTGGTGTTGGTTGGCAAAGAAGCGGCTTATGACATTACGATCAAGGTCAATGGTGGCGGTTTGGCTGGGCAAGTTGATGCTATCAAATTGGCGATTGCTAAAGTTTTGGTGCATGAAGCCAGCGAACTTCGACCAATCCTCAAAAAGGCAGGTTTGCTCAAACGGGATCCGCGAGAGAAAGAGCGTAAGAAATATGGTTTGCGCAGTGCTCGTAAGAAAGAGCAGTTTAGTAAAAGGTAATGAAAATCGCCTAAAACCAATTTTCATCAGGCACACTTTTGTAAAAAACCTGCCACTGGCAGGTTTTTTACAGCGTTCGGCTCAAATGCTCGCTTACTCGCATTTGACAGGCCTTCTGAAAACTGGTTTTAGGCGATTTTGTGAAACCATTTTGTTTAAGAATGCCCCGAACATAACTTCGGCCGACGCCATGCACAATTGGTTTTAGGCGATTTTGTGATATAATATTGTTATGAGCAAGCGAATTGTTTTGGTTTATAATGAGCAGAGTTCGGGGTATTCTCGGGTTTTTCGGAAGATTGTGGAGTCGGTGCGAGGATTTGCGGTGGAGGGGGGGTGCGATGTTTTGGAATATTCGATTGAGCCGACGGATTTTGATGATAATGCGCTTCGGTTGTCGGGATTGTTGTTGGACGGAGATTTGGTGATTGTGGCTGGGGGTGATGGAACGGCGACGATTGCGATAAATGCGATTTTGCGAAGCAAAATCGCTGGTGCGCGAGTGGCGGTGTTTGGGTTTGGTAACTTTAATGATTTTCAGGGAAACTTTGGACTGAAACCGAAACATTTGGCGAAAGTTTTGCATGGCGAAATGAGAACTTGCAAAGTGCGGCCGATGGAAATTGCGATTAATGGCAAGTTTTGGCGCTATTCGGCGCTTTATTTTACGGCTGGACTATTGGCAAAATCAACACACGTTTTTGAGCTAAAGAAAATCCGGCGAAATATTTCACGGAAGCGTGGTTTTTGGCGGTTGCTTTATAGTTTGGCTGTTTTGATGGCGTGGTTTTGGAAAGAAGTGCATTATCGGAAACGGAAGATTTTTTATGGAAAATTGACGGATTTTGGGGCGGTTAATTGTTGCAAAATGGCGCGAGTGTTGAAGACGAAGGGAGATTTTCTGGGTTCTGCGCATTTTGGGATGTTTGAGTTGAACTTGAAAAACTTGTGGCGGGCGGGGGGATTTGTTACTCGGGGGATGTTTTTTGGGTTAAAGGTTGACAAAGTTGATAATAAGATTTGGAAATTGGAGAGGCCGCGCGAGATTTGGTTGCAGACGGAGGGTGAGGGTGTGAAAATGGAAAATGTGGAGAAGATTGAAGTCAAAAAGACAGAGAAAGTTATAGAAATTATACGCAAATAGGTTGGCAAGTATTTCAAATTATCTTTTCCAGACACGCTCCACTCCACCCGCCGTTGCGGGGTCGTGTCGCTCGGGATTTTGCCGTTGCAAAATACGGTCTGGAAAAAGACAATTTGCAAATACTTGCCTGCAAAAACTTGACTTTTCAAGCAAGTTGTGTGTCCCACCCACAACTTTCTTGACTTTTCAAGCAAGTTGTGATATAATAGAGGTATATGATGGATGGATTGTTGCTTAAAGATAAATTGAAGGCTTTGCCATCTGAGCCGGGTGTGTATTTTCATAAAGATAAAAACGGAGAGATTATTTATGTGGGGAAGGCGGCGAACCTGAAAAATCGGGTGAAAAGTTATTTTAACAAAACAGAAAAAGATATAAAAACGCAGGCTTTGGTGGCGGAAATTGCGACGACGGATTGGGTGACGACGGAGACGGAGTTGGATGCGCTGTTCTTGGAGAGCGAGATGGTTAAGCGATATATGCCGAAGTTTAATATTTTGTTGCGAGATGATAAAACGGTGGTGTATTTGCGAGTGGATTTAAAGAGCGATTTGCCGGTTTTGGAATGGACGAGAGAGCCGCTTGACGATGGGGCGGAATATTTGGGGCCGTATTATTCGGCGGGGGTGGTGAAAAATGCACTGAGGGTTTTGCGGCGAAGTTTTCCGTATTTTTCCAAGAATGGTTCGTCTTTACGTGGGTCGTCGAAGATTTTGCGGCAGATTGGGTTGGAGCCTGTAATTGAAAATGAAGAAGACGCGTGGGAATACAAGGCGAATTTGCGAAAGTTGCTGCGGGTTTTGCGAGGTGAGCGGGTGAAGATCTTGGTTGATACGGAAAAAGAGATGGACAAGGCGGCTTTGGCTTTGGAGTTTGAGCGGGCGGAAAAATTGAAGCGACAGGTTTTTGCACTTAAAGCCCTGAAAGGTCAGATTGTTTTTGCCGATCGTGAGTGGGCGGATTTGGCGAGCGATGAAAGTTTGCGAGATTTGGCGGATGTTTTGGGGCTGGCAGGGGCTTCGGCTTTGCAAAGGATTGAGGGGTTTGATATTTCGCATCAAGGTGGGGTGAACGTGGTGGCGAGCGATGTGGTATTTAAGAATGGCGTAGCATCGCGGCGAGATTATCGGAAGTTTAAGATGAGCCGTGAGCAAAATAATGACTTTGAGAATATGCGGGAGACAATTGTGCGGAGGATGAAGCACTTAGAGGATTGGGGCGAGCCTTCGCTGATTTTGGTGGATGGCGGGGCGCCACAACTGCGGTTTGTGGGGGAGATTTTGCACAGTTTTGGGTTGAAATTTGTGGGGTTGGCGAAGGAAAATGAGGAGATTGTGGTTTCGCGGGAGTTTTCGGGACTTTTGGTGGATAAGATTGCGGTCGAGAGATTGGGCGGTGAGATTTATGAGGAAGAGGAGTTTTGGCATATTAAATTGCCTTTGGGGTCGCCGGTGGTGAAATTGTTGCAGCGAGTGCGGGACGAGGCGCATAGATTTGCGGTGAATTATCATACTTTACTCAAGCGGAAGAAGTTTTTGGGCAAGTGAGACTTGGGTCTTGGTGTTTTTTTGGTTTTGTGGTAAAATGGGAGTATGTGCGGAATTGCAGGATATTTTAATTTGAGTGGTGAGCAGTCCGATGGGCTGTTGGATGTTTTTGATGAACAATTGAAGCACCGCGGGCCGGACGGTGTGGGGCGGTTTGTGGACGGGCGAGTGGGGTTGCTGCATCGGAGGTTGGCTATATTAGACAAGGCGGGCGGGGCGCAGCCGTTTTATTCGAGCGATGGGCGGTTTGTGGTGGTGTTTAATGGCGAGATTTATAATTATAAGGCTTTGCGAGAGGAATTGACGGAGTTGGGGCATAAGTTTAAGACGCATTCGGATACGGAAGTCTTGACGGAGAGTTATGCGGAGTGGGATGAGGCGTGTTTTGACAAGTTTAACGGGATGTTTGCGGTGGCGATTTATGATAAAAGTTCGGGAGAGTTGGTTTTGGCGCGGGATCATTTTGGGATTAAACCGCTGTATTATGCCAAGGTTGGTGGGGGAATTGTCTTTGCGAGCGAGCCGCAGGCGATTTTTGCGACTGGATTGACGCCGCATGAGCCAAATGATAGGGTGATTTATCGGTATCTGAAATATCGGGTGCAAGATGACACGGAGGAGACGTTTTTTGCGGAAATTAAGCAACTGCGACCGTCGCAACAGATGAGAGTGAGTGGTGGCAAGGGGGGTGATGTTGTTGTAAAAAACACAACAGAATTGCGGGTGAGGCATACAACATATAGTGATTTTGAGAAAAATTTGGTGAAAAAAGCTTCGCGAGAGGGGCGAGTTTACGACAACGCAGCGATTGCGGAATACGACACGTTGCTCAGCGAGAGCGTGCGATTGCGGTTGCAGAGTGATGTGCCGATTGGGACGGCGCTGAGTGGTGGGATGGACAGTTCGAGCGTGGTGGCGTTGATTCGCAAGGAGATGCGAGAGGAGGAATTGCGGGCGAAAGACAGTGGTGTGGATAGTGCGCGAAATATGAGGGCGGATCTGAAAGCGATTGGATTACGACAGAAGAGTTTTTCGGCGGTGTTTCCGGGTCAAAGTAATGATGAAACGAAATATGTTGATGCGATGGTGGACGAGAAGATTGACGACCAAAAAATTATGCCGACGAGTGACGAATTTGAGAGAGACATTTATGATTTTGTGCGGACGCAGGGCGAGCCGGTGATATCGAGCGGGCCGTATGCGCAATATGCGGTGATGCGTGAGGCGGGGAAAAAGGTGCGGGTAATGTTGGATGGGCAGGGAGCGGACGAGACTTTGGCGGGATACAACGCTTATTATTTCTTAAACTTGCGGGAATTGTTTAATAATGGGAAATATTGGAAATTTGTGCGCGAACTTTTTGCTAGTTTGCCAGTTTTATGTAATGCGACGAAGTTTTGGTTGCGAGATAAATTGAGCTTGGCGACACGATTGCGGAGAAACACGCTGTATAATGATGAGTTTTTGGGAAAGTTTGCGGGGGAGAAGTTTGAGATTGAGCGGTCTTGCCTGAAAAAACGATTAGCGCAGGATTTGTTTAAGAACTCGATTCCGTCGCTTTTGCGATATGAGGATAGGAACACGATGCGATTTGCGATTGAGGGGCGAGTGCCGTTTCTTGACCGAGATTTGGTGGCGTTTTCGTTTGGGTTGGACGGGGCGGCGATAATTTCGGACGGGTATAATAAAAAGATTTTGCGAGATGCGATGCGTGATTTGTTGCCCGAGATGATAGTTCGGCGCCGAAATAAAATTGGCTTTACGACGCCGGAAGATAAATGGATTCATGATAAGAAAAAGTTTTTTTATGAGATATTTTTGTCGCAGAGTTTTGCGGATCGTCCATATTTTAATCGCAATCGCGTGGTGGATGCTTTTGAGGGATTTTTGGCGGGGGCGAATGATGGGGATTCGATGTTGTTTTGGAGGATTGCCAATGTGGAACTTTGGTTACGAGCTTTTTTTGATAACTCTCCAAAATTGTTTTGTTCGAGTACGGACAGGTCATCATCTATCGTTATAGATGATGAGCCTTGTCCTCACTGCGACAATCGTCATTGTTCACAGAGCCTCTCACAAAAACAACCTTTGGAGAGTTCTAAGAATGCCCCGAACATGACTTTGGCTGACACGCATAAATCAAACTTTGTCGCTAACGATGGTAAGGAAATTGAGATTAAGACGGATGTGGGGGAGTTTTGGCGGTTTCCGATTCAGACGACGAAGGTGAGCGATGCGGACAAATTGAGCGAGTTTGTGATGAAATATGTGACGGAGTTTTGGAAAGAGGTGCCGTCTAGCGAATTTGCTGCTGAATTAGAAGGGAAAAAGTGGGCGATTTATTTGAGTGAGAAAATTGTGGCGATTACGCAGAAGCGATCGTATTTCCTTTGGGATATTAAGGTGGGGCGATGGGCGAGGTTTCTTAGCAGTTTTGTGATAAAAACGGGGTATGGGATTGGGTTGGGGTCGCCGTTTACGATGCAATTGGCGATAAATGAAGTAGGGCTGCCGAAGATTTTGCATGCGGCGGTGGGGAGCGTGATTGGGAAAGTCTTGGGACATAGCGGAGTGTTTTATGATATTGCGGGGCCGGAGATTCGGGCGATAGACGGTCCGACGGAATATTCGGTTTATCCAGCGAATGTTTCGGCAAAGTTGGCACCAAAAGATCCAAACAAGGTTGCGAATGAGATTGTGGAGAAGGTGAAATTGGACAATTTTACGGGAGTGGTGGTGATTGATTCGAATGATATTGGGCGAAACATTTTGGGGCGAAGCGAGGGACTGGAAGATAAAACCGTGCGGCAGATTGTGGCGCCGTTTGATGATAATCCTTTGGGGCAGGCTGGACAGCAAACGCCGATTGCGATTGTTTTTTATTGATTTTTGTTGCTTTTTTGGAATAAATCGTATATAATATAAACATGAACGAGGAGGAAGTACAAAAACGCCGACGGGAGGGCGAAGAAAAAGCAGCCGAGAGGCGCGCGGAGTTGGTGGGGTTGCCGTATATTGACACGCGGAGTTTTGAGGACACGGTGCCGCTCTTGAAGGATGTTTTCCCGATCGAGGATATTAAGAAATATCGGATGTTGCCACTGGAAGAAGGCGATGGATATGAACCGTGGCGGTTTATGATTACCAGCGAGACGCCAAGGTCGCGGATTGACGCGGTGGCGCGGGAATATGGCGACAGGGGTAATCATACGGTGTTTTTGTTGATTTCGGGGAGTGCTTATAAGAAATTCTTAAACCGCTATGATCCGCCAAAGGTGCCGGTTTATGATGACATTAAGATTTCGTCGCAGAGTGATTCGTTGACTTACAACAAGGTTTCACAGGATTTGGACGCGGTTTCGGCTGACCGGCTGTTTGACTTTCTGATTGAGCAGGCGGAAAAATTGAACGCTAGCGATATTCATATCGAGAATTTGCATGATGCGATTCGGATTCGGATGCGCGTGGATGGGCTTTTGCATCCTGTGGCGACAATAAATAAGGAGCGATATCGCACGATTTTTGGCGAATTGGCGTCGCGGGCGGATATTTCGCTTGCGGCAACGGCGGCACAATCGGGGAGCATTCGGCACAATTATAATTCGCATGTCCTCAATATTCGTGTGGAGACGATTCCGACGCTTTATGGGCAGGATGCAGTTTTGCGACTGTTTAATTTCGATGAGCATTTGCTCAATTTGGATTTATTGGGGTTGGGTGAACATGAGATTAAGACCTTGAAGTCGATTATCTCGCATCCGCGGGGGCTGGTTTTGTTGACTGGACCGACGGGGAGCGGAAAATCAACTACGCTGTATTCGATTATTAACGCGCTGAACACGCCGGAACGGAAGATTATTACGCTGGAAGATCCGGTGGAATATTCGTTGACGGGGATTTCACAGATTCCGGTCTCGGAGAGTGATGGAAATAATTCGTTTGCGGACGGATTGCGAAGTGTGTTGCGGCTTGATCCGGACGTGGTGATGATTGGTGAGATTCGCGATGCGGAATCGGCGCGAGTGGCGGTGCAGGCTTCGATTACGGGGCATTTGGTGCTTTCGACGCTCCATGCTAACACGGCTTCGGCGGCGTTTTCGAGGATTATTGACCTGATTGGCGTCAATCCGATCTTTTCGAGTGCGGTGCAGATGGTGATTTCGCAGCGGTTGGCGCGAAAATTGGCTCCGAATAAAGAGGCATTTAGCGCAGATGTGGCGACGGCGAATTGGATTCGGGAGCATTTGCGAAATGTTGACAGGAGCTTGTTGGCGGGGATTGATATGAATAACATTACGCTTTATAAGCCGGTAGCGAGCGATGAGTTTCCGTTTGGGTTTCGTGGTAGGACGGCGTTGATGGAGCAGCTGGTGGTGAGCGAGCCGATTCAGAGGTTTATTCGCGGTGATTTGACGAGCGCGCGAGCGGAGGATATTGAAAAAGCGGCTGTGGCGGGCGGGATGCTGACTTTGCTGCAAAAGGGGATTATCGCGGTTTTACACGGCGAGACGACGTTGGAAGAGATTATGAGGATAATATAGTAAAAGTGCTTGCAATTTTACATTGGAGGTGATATAATGTGGTTACAGCGCCTCGGTTTGGATTCGTTCCCGCCGAGGTTCTTTGTTTTTTGGTGGTTTGGTGGTATAATGGATACATGGAAACACCAATTTTCACAGTTACGCCAAAATCGCTAGATTTAGTGGCAAAAATCGCCGAGATGGTCGGCGAGCTTCAGGGGTCGGGCGAATATGCTCGCAACCTTCATTTGCGCAAAGTTAATCGTCTGCGCTCCATCCAATCTTCTCTTGCTATCGAGGCAAATTCTTTATCTATTGACCAAGTCACGGATATTATCAATGGCAAGCGAGTTCTAGGCAAGCCGAAAGAAATCCAAGAAGTCAAAAATGCCTACGAAGCCTATGAGCATTTACTCGAGTATAACCCATATTCTCCAGATGATTTGTTAAAAGCACATAGATATATGACTGACCGGCTAATCGATTCGGCTGGGCATTATCGCAGCAAGGGCGTTGGTGTCTGGAATGGCGAGCGACTTATCCATGCCGGCGCACATCAAGATTTTGTGCCAAAACTTATCGCCGATTTGCTTGAGTGGGCAAAAACATCAGATATCCATCCACTTATCAAAAGTTCAATTGTGCATTTTGAGATTGAGTTTATCCACCCGTTTGCTGATGGCAACGGTCGGACTGGTCGCTTATGGCAAACCCTACTTTTGTCTGAATGGAACGAATTATTTGCGTGGCTACCTATCGAAACTGTGGTCTATGAAAATCAGCAAGGATATTATGATTCGCTACACACCTCTGAGCAATCAACAGATTCGGGCGTGTTTATTGAATTCATGTTAGATGCTATTTACCAATCACTTAGCGAATTGCCTGTCCATAAGATTACCGATATATTTACCGATATAGATACCGATAAAACGACGAAACGAGGGAAGACGTGCTTGCACGGTCTTTCGAGTGAGGAAGTTTTATCTATTTTAGATAAATTGTCAAAAACTGAACTAGAGTTCCTTGAACAAATTGCCGGCTATATCGAGAAAAATGGCGAGATTACGAATTATCGTGCTCAACTTTTGACAAACAAATCTGCTGATAGCGTTAAGAAATATCTCGCACAATTCACCGAACTCGGCTTGCTGGATGCGATTGGCGAAAACAAGGGGCGAAAATATGTTGTTCGGAAAAATGATTTTGGTGATCTCGGCGGGACTCGAACCCGCAATTGCCAGGATGAAAACCTGGAGTCCTAACCATTAGACGACGAGACCATTACTGATATAATAGCAAAAAAAGGGGAAAAAGTCAATAGCAACCTTGATGAATGCTTTTTGCAAGAAAGACTATTTCAGGCACGCTCCTCACGGCCGTCGTCACGGCGTTCGTCACTCATGCTTTCGCCGTCCTCAAGAATGGCCTGAAATAGCTTTCTTTGCAAAAAGTGCTTTCGATATTTGTTACTTGTTTCTTTTGCTATTTTGTAGTAGCTTCTGATTTTTTGGCTGCGGCTTTGGCGGATTTGAGGGCTTTGTTTTTGAGGGCTTCTTTTCGCTCTTCTGCCTTGGCAAAGCGGGCTTTGAAGCGGTCGATGCGGCCTTCGGTGTCGATGACTTTGTCTTCGCCGGTGTAGAAGGGGTGTGAAGCGGAGCTAATTTGTAATTTGATGAGCGGGTATTCCTTGCCGTCCTTCCATTTGATGGTTTCTTCGCTGGTGGCTGTGGCGTAGGTCAAAAATGAGAACTTGGCGCTTTCGTCCAAGAAGACGACGGGTTGATAATTTGATGGGTGTAAATCTTTTTTCATACACCTATTATATCATACATAGACAAAAAATGCAAGAAAAATCGCAAAAATTACATCTAAAGCGGGTCCTTACATACGGTCAAACCCCAAGAAAACACTGTCGGGCACGCTCCTTACGCCCGCCGTCGCGGGGTTCGTCGCTCATGCCTTCGCCGTCCTCAGGAATGGCCCGAGCAATGTTTTCTTGGGGTTTGACCCACGCTGTGTGGTTTTGTTGTAGTTTTTACATAAATCCTGTATAATTGAGGCATGATAGGATTAAAAAAGGGCAATCGGATTGGGCTGTTGGCGGTGGCGATGATGGGGGTGTTTGCGGTGTTGGTGGGGCGGTTGTTTGTTTTGCAGGTTGTGGAGCATAAAAAGTGGCAGGAAATTGCGGAGGCGGAGACGATGAGGCAGTTGGTGTTGCCGGCGAAACGAGGCGAGATCTATTTTAGTGATCAGAAGACGATTGCGCCAGCGGTGTTGAATGAGGCGGTTTGGACGGTGTTTGTGGATCCGGTGGCGGTGGTAGATGGGGCGCAGATAAAAAAGGTCTTGACGGATGAGATTGGTGGGAAAATGACGGCAGATTTGGACGAGGTCTTGGCGATGGCGTCAGATGGAGTCAGATATAGGGTGGTGGCGCGTGAGTTAAACTTTACGGAGGCGACGAAAGTGAAGGAGGCGGAATTGTATGGGGTAGGGTTGGTGAAAAACACTAAGCGGTCGTATCCGCAAGGTGATGTTGGGGCGCAAGTGTTGGGGTTCGTCAATCAGGATGGCGAGGGGCAGTATGGAGTGGAGGGGGCATGGGATGATATGTTGGGTGGTAAAGATGGCGTGTTGAAAACGGTGACGGATGTGAATAATATACCACTGACGATTGGGAATAATAATATCAAGGAGCCAGCAACGGATGGAAAAAATATTGTGCTGACGATTGACTTGAATATTCAGGCGCAGGTGGAGAAGATTTTGCGGGAAAAAGCGGCAGCGATTGGCGAGGGAGCGACGGCGAGTGCGGTGGTGATTGATCCGAGGACAGGAAATGTTTTGGCGATGGGCGGGTATCCGAGTTTTGATCCGGCTGCGTATTGGAACGCGACGAATGCGGCGGTTTATAATAATCCGGCGGCGACTTTGACATATGAGCCTGGGTCGGTGATGAAGTCGTTTACGATGGGGACGGGGATTGATTTGGGGTTGGTGATGCCGAGTGATACGTTTTATAATTCCGACAGGGTGCAAGTGGGCGATGCTACGATTACGAATTCGACACTGGGGCATACGGGGAGGATTAGTTTTCAGACGGCGATTGATTTTTCGCTGAATACGGGGATGGTGGAGGTTTTGCGATTGTTGGGCGGGTCGGATACGATTGGGAATAAATTGGGGCGAGAGAGGTTGTATGAATATTTTCATGATAGGTTTGGGTTCGGGGCTTCATCTGGGAGCGGACTATATGAGGCGGGCGGGTTGATTTATGCGCCAGATAGCGAATATGGAAACGCGGTGCAATATGCCAACATGACATTTGGGCAGGGGATGAGCGCGACACTGTTGCAAGTGGCGAGTGCTTTTGGCGGGTTGATTGGTGATGGCGTGGTGCGGCAGTCGAGAGTGGTGGACGGGTATTATGATGCGGAAGGGGGGATTACGAAGATTGAAAGTAGCGCTACTTTGGGCGGGTCTTCATCTGTTGATGAGAAAATGTTGGCTTCGCGCGAGGCGGTTTCGGCGGCGACGGCGGCGACGGTGCGAAAGATGTTGGTGGCGGGGCGCAAGGTGGCGTTCAAGGGGGTTGATGGATGGATTTTGGGCGGGAAAACGGGAACGAGCGAGACAATTGGGGAAGATGGGGCGTATAATAGAGACACGACAGAGGCGTCGTATCTTGGGTTTGGGGGTAGGGTGGATGGAGGGTTTTCGTCTTCGGATGATGGATCTTCGGGGGATGGATCGACTTTGCAACCGAGTTTTGTGGTGATGGTGCATTTGCACAAAGACGGGGCGAATTTGGGCGGTGGAACGGATGCGGAGCCGGTGTTTTATGAGATTGTGAGGTTTTTGGGTGGATATTTGAGGTGAGATTATTTTTCTCCGTAGAACAAGCGTCGTAGTTTTGTTTGGTCTGGTGGTATTTGGTGGTATAGGATTGACTTGAGGGCATCGGTTGAGATTTTTTTGGATTTTTGTATTTTTTGACGTTGATGAATGGCGTATGGAAAAAGTTTGACGCTAGCCAGAAAGCCTTTCAAAGCATACCTGAAATCTCCGCGAGAGAAAGCGCTGGCGAAGAATAAGCAATAGATGATAAATAGCCTAAAACCTATCGGAAATAACAGGCTTGCGGGTACATTTTTCCAGAAAAGCATCGGTAGATTCTTAAATGTTTGATAAACGGTAAAACCAGAGATTTTGCTGCTGGTGGTGCCATGATCGTGATAAGCAATGGCAGATTTTTCGTAATATATTTTATGATTTGTAAGTTGTGCACGAAAGCTAATATCGACATCTTCATAATAGGCGAAGAATTTTTCATCGAAGAGGCCTATTCCTCTAAAAAGTTTGGTTTTATAGAGAGAGGCTCCGCCGCTAGCACCGAAAATAAAACCGGAATTGAGAGCCTTTGCAGAAGCGACGCCGCGTTGTCTTGGAAAATGAATTCCCCAATAGGAGTAAATATCGCCAGATGTATCGATTTTTTTACCATCGCCAGAGAGTAAAAGACTTGTGACAATATCGGCGTGCTGGGTTACCATTGCTTTAGTGAGATTTCTTAACCAATCTTTATTTGCTATCGCGTCATTATTTAATAGTGCAACTGCGTCAAAATTGTGTTTCATGGCATA
>JAISJL010000021.1 GCA_031261545.1 Candidatus Nomurabacteria bacterium | reverse complement strand
CATCCGTCGCAACTCCGTCGTATACGCCCCAACCCCCAGCGCCCGACCAATATCCTCAGCCAGTGTCCGAATATACGTCCCACTACTGACATGCGCCCGAATACGCAAAAGTGGATACTCGAAATCCACCAAATCTAGTGCAAAAATCTCCACTTCCCGCTCTGGCATGTCTGGTTTCTGACCTTTTCTCGCCAAATCATAGGCCTTCTGCCCATTTATCTTGACCGCTGAATAAATCGGAGGCGTCTGCCTAATTTTCCCCACAAACTTTTGCAAAACCATCTCGACATCTTCACGCAAAATCTCAAAATCAGCACCTTTTTTGATAATCTCTCCCTCCGGATCACCCGTTGTCGAAGCAAATCCCAGCTTAATTGTCGCCACGTAAATCTTATCTTTGTGCATATAAAAATCTTGTCGCTTGGTCGCCTTGCCCACCAAAATTATCAAAAGCCCAGTCGCAAACGGATCAAGCGTCCCCGAATGACCCGTCTTAACCTTAAACTTTCGCCCATTTTGCGGATTTACCCCCAATTTTCGCGAAAAATACGACCGCACTCTCGCCACCGCCCCAAAACTAGTCATCCCAGCCGGCTTATCCACCAAAATCACTTCGTTCAAGTCTTGCAACTTTAATACATCCCCATGCCACCACCCATCGCTGGCGCTACATTTTCCGAAGTTGAAGGAACATCAACCACAATCGCCCCCATCGTAATCGCCGTCGCCGCAATCGAAACCGCGTTCGCCACCGCCTCTTTTGCGACTTTCACCGGATCAACCACACCAACTTTTTTCAAGTCAACCACACCGGCTTCCACGTTCATGACATTCACGCCAAATCCGCCCTTATTCTCGCGCACTTTTGCGAGCAAAACCGAAGAAGCCAATCCGGCATTCTCCATAATCTGCACAAAAGGTGCCAGCAAAGCCGTTCGCAAAACTTTTCGCCCGGCCATCACGGCCGCATTGCAACATCCGCAACCGTCGCATTTATCATCTGAGCATTTACATCCGACTGGATATTCACCCATTTCATCTGCCGCGTTGACCAGAGAAACTCCACCTCCGGCAATCACGCCCTCGGCGAGAGCCGCCTTGACCGCCGCCACAGCGTCATCAACCCGAAACTTCTTCTCGTCAATCTCCGTCTCGGTTGTTCCACCGACCTTAATCACCGCAACTTTTCCAAGCAAAGCCGCCGCACGCTTCTCAAATTGCTCTTTTTCATATTCACTCGTCGCAGCCGAAGCTTGTGTTTTAATCTGAGCAATCCGCGTATCAACATCCACCGAAGAACCAGCACCCTTGATAATCGTTGTTTCATCCTTAGTCGCGATAACTTTATGCGCACTTCCAAGGGCTTCCAATCCAACTTCTTCCAATTTCAGCCCGCGATCGCCCGAAACAACGGTCGCCCCCGTCAAAATAGCAATGTCTTCCAGAATCTCTTTTCGCCTATCGCCAAAAGCCGGCGCCTTGAGCGCCAAAGTGTTAAACACCCCCTTCAATTTGTTCAGAACCAAAACCGAAAGTGCCTCACCCTCAACTTCATCAGCGATCAACACCAAATCTTTCTTCCCAGCTTGTGCCATTTTTTCGAGCAAAGGCAAAAGTTCCGCCACGCTCGAAACTTTCTTATCGGTAATCAAAATCGCTGGTTTTTCATAAATCGCCTCTTGCCTCGTCATATCTGTTGCAAAAAAGCTCGAAACATATCCCTTGTCAAACGAAAATCCCTCGACCACCTCGCTCTCCATCTTCAATCCCTGCCCAGCCTCAACCGTCACAATTCCATCCTTGCCAATTTTGCTAATCACGCCAGCAATCAGCTCTCCGATCTCTGCATCACCTGCCGAAATCGTCGCCACTTCCGCCACTCGTTTGTTATCGCTCGAAATATCTTCCGCCATCGCAGCCAAAGCTTCAACGATTTCCGCTCCAGCGCCCTCAATTCCTTTGCGAATTTCCATAGGATTATGCCCCGCCGCAATCAACTTGTTCGCCTCTGCCAAAATGCTATATGTCAAAACCGTAACAGTCGTTGTCCCATCTCCTGCCACCTTGTTCAACTTTGTCGCCGCGTTTTTGATCAAATCCGCGCCAATTTTGTAGCCCAAAGTCGCCTCGTCATCGTTCGCCAACTCAATCGCCTCCGCCACCGTCACCCCGTCATGCGTAATCGTCGGACCACCATAGCTTTTTTCAATGACAACATTACGCCCTTTCGGACCATAAGTCACCTTGACCGCATCATACAGCGCCTTTGCCCCGCCCAAAATCCTGCTCCTTGCATCCTCGTCATAAAAAATCTTTTTACTCATACTTATTTCTCCTTCTTTTTGCCCTCACCTTTTTTTCCACAATCACATTTTTTGCAATCTTCATCATCCGTGTTTTTCATAATCCCCGTCACCGCGATTATCGTGAAACAAATTATACCCGTTACAATTATCGGTTCCCAATTCATGCTATTACTCCTAAGACATCGTCTTCTTTAATTATTAAATATTCTACGCCGTCAACCTTGATCTCTGTTGCCGTATATTCCTTGAAAACTATTTTATCACCCTTTTTGACCGTTTTCGCCTCTGCGCCAACCGCTTCCACAACGGCATACGCCGGCTTCTCGGTCGCCTCACCCAGCAGCAACCCCGACGCAGTTTTCGTCGCAGCTGTCTCCTTGCGAGCCACTACTCTATCTTTTAATGGTTTCAACACTTACATCCTCCTTTACTTACTCTACCCCCATTATATCACAACTTTTTGGCACTTGCAAGCCTTTTCTGCCAGAAAATCCTAAAAAATCCAAAGAACTCATAAAAGTCCGCTATTTTTACTCAATCACGCTCTTATATCTATCGATCAACTGATGGTTGCTCATCAGTTCCAAAACCACCGTCTTGTCGCTCCAAGTAATCTTTTCACCATCCAGCAACCTGACTACTTCATGCCCCAATCCAGTAATCAAAATCATATCACCAGCGCTAGCAAACCGAAGCGCCTCGGCGATCGCAGCACGCCTATCTTCAATCTCAGTCACCTTTCGCTTAACATCCACCGCACTCAAAGCCTCTTTTAACCCCACCATAATCTCAGCGCGTATTTTGGCACGAGGCTCGCGGTCATTTTCCTCATCTGTCAAGAAAATCTTATCCGCCATCTCCCCCGCAATCCTCCCCATAATCGGTCGTTTAATCGCATCTCGTTCGCCCATCGCACCAAAAACCAAGATAACTTTCGCCTTGCGACCATTTTCCATCTTTTTCGCACTCAAAATCTCTCTTGCCGAATATAACAATTGCTCCAAGGCATCCGGCGTATGCGCATAATCCACCACCACATCAAACCCCTTATCGTTCGCCGCACCGTCCACCACTAACTCAAATCGACCAGGCAAGCTGTCCAAATTGGCAATACCCTCCGCAATCGCCTCATCGCTCAAATCCAGAGCCAACCCAATCGTCGCTGCCAAAGTCATGTTATACACATTAAACTCACCCGCCAACGCTGTCGCCAGCTCCAATTTCTTGTCGCCAATTTTCAGCGTGCATTCCGTGCCTTTGCGATAGAGTTTTTGCCCCAAAATCCGCACATCCGACTGTTTATCATACCCATACGAAATCACGCTCTCACCCGCCCCAAACTTGGCAAAATCTTCATACCACAAATCATCACGGTTAATCACACTAAACCTCGGCTCATCCCTGAACAACAGCATCTTCGCCTGCGCATATCTCTCCATGCTCCCGTGATAATCCAAATGATCCTGCGTAATGTTCGTAAGTGCCGCTACTTCAAACCGCACATGCTTCAACTTTTTCTGATCCAGCGCCATACTCGACACTTCCAAAACCACATAATCCACGCCACTTTTCCTCGCCAGCGCAAAAAACTTGTTCAACTCCCAAACTGGCAAAACCGTCAAGTTCATATCATTCACTTTTCGCTCACCATCAATCTCAATCACCGCTGTCGAGAACATCGCCGTCTTCTTTCCCGCTGCCTTCAAGATTTCGTTCACCATGTTCACAGTAGTAGTCTTACCATTCGTCCCCGTAATCCCAATGATCTTTAAGTCGCGCGCAGGATTGCTATAAAACACCCTCGCGAAAAACGCCCTCACCGCCCGCACCACGCCAGCAACCGCCTCCGAAAAACTTTTCGGGAAAACTTTCCTAAAAGTCCTAATCATCTCCTTCTTCATACCTCTATTAAAGCACACTTTTGCTAAAAATGAAAGCTTAAGCGCATAAAATCATACAAAATCTACTCAAAACATTTAACCTGACAATAATGCACAATATTCCACTGATGTTCCTCATCCGTTGTCGCCGTTCGCAAAATGTCTTCATCGTCGCTCAAAAAGAACAGCGCATCTGTCGGCGTTGGTTCCGCCAAGGCTCGCAAAGCGTTCAGCGACGGCGTTGCAATCGGCGTCGGTGTCAAACCCGTCACCTTGCGCGTATTATACGGCGAATCCAAATCTGTCGCCGCCTCAACGCCCATCAACTTTGCCCCATATATATAAGTCGGATCACTCCCCAGAGGCATCCCTATCTCCAATCTGTTCAAGAAAATCTGCGCCACAATTTTTTGATTGTCAAAATTACTCTCTTCCCGCGCAATGATCGACGCCAAAATCAAGTTTTCATAAAAGTTCATGCCATCTTTACTCAAACCATCCACCAAATCATCCGTCACAACCTTATCCATCTGCGCCAAAGCCTTATTCACTGCCCCCTTCGTGCCATTATCCAGCAAAATCTCATAAGTATCACCCCAATAATACCCCTCCAAACCCTTGTCAAAAGACCATCCATCAAACAATTTCGGATATTTTGACCGAATCTCCCTCGCAAACGCCTCGTCATTCAATCCATCAATCTGCACCTCATCAAACCCAGCCTCGCGCAACGCCTCTCGTGCCATAAACTTATCGCCACCAGGCAAAAAAGTAATATCCACAGTTTCCGTCGGCATACCGCCAGATGACAAAACTTTGATTATCTCACTCGTCTTCATGCTCGGCGACAAACTATATTTCCCGGCTTGAATGCTATCCCCACCCGTCAACTTAGCCAAAAAGAAGAATCCAACTTGACTCTTGACCACGCCATCTCGCTCCAATCTCTCGCCAATCGTCCGCACTGGCTCGCCAGATTCCACCAAAAACGTTTTTTGCCCATCGTCCGCCGATCCAGCCGGCATATCGATCTGCCACAGCCACACCCCAAAAGCCACCGCCACCACAAAACAAATCAAAACCAAGCTAAACACAACCTTAAAAAAGGTCTTCACTCCACTTTTTTTCTTACTCATCGACAATCCCCCAACAAACTTCCGTTCAAAAAAGCTCCGATTCGGCTGCATCATACTTTGCCCAGCCTCTTCTCCACCTTTTTAACCAAATCAAAAAATCTTCTCGACTCCATAAAATCCTGCAAAATCACCGCCGCCGCTTGCATATCAATGTCGCCCTTGCTATAATTCCGCTTGGCTTTTTTTAATATATCTTCCGCCAAAATACTCGTCCCCGATTCACCCCAAAACACCAGCTCAAAATCCGGCACTTCCGTATGCGCAGCGTGATATTCCACCATCCGTTGCACAAAGGCGTCAGTTTTCTCCGTCTGCTCCGTTTCTCGCCCCTTTTGGTCAATCGGTCGTCCCACCACCAAAATCCTGATCTTCTTGGCCTCAATCGCCCCAAAAATATGCGCAATCTCATGCCCATCGACCTCCAAAGTTCTATACGGCACCGCAATCCGCACACCGCTCTCGCCCAAAGCCACTCCAATCCTCGCATCACCCACGTCCAACGACATCAATTCTATTTTCATATGCCTACTCGACCTCAAATTCAATCGTTATTTTCTTCTCATCCTCTGGAACTCGCGAAACCCACGGAAACGAAAAGACCACATCCACATCTCGCACCCCGTTAATCGAGCTCAGTTTTTTCTGGATCTCGCCCACCGTGCCACCTTTCGACCGCTCCAAAATCAGCGCCTCGTCAATCTCTGGCCCGACTTCATAAGTCGTCTTAATCTGTGCCGTCATCGTTCCGTCACCATTGCCCAAGGCAAATCCGTCAAAAAACGCTTTCTCCAACCCGTTGGAATAAATCTTCTGATCCGCCTGATTTTTAATCACCGTCGCCAATTTCTCATCCAAAAACTCCCCCACTTCCACCTTTGGCACCGCCAACTGGCTATAAACTGTTTCTTGCGTCAATTTCACTGCTCCGTCCGCCCTGTCACCAACCTTGACACTACTCGTTGCCTCTTTGCGGTTAATGTCAATACTCGCCTCAATCTGGACATATTCATCATTAAACAGTCCAGCCAATTCCTCCTTCGCCACCACATCACTCGGCGCGTTCAGCTTACCCGTCGCTAACGTGATATCATCATCCGTCACCACCTTCACAATCTCATTCGTCCCGCCAGCCATGGCCGTTCCATAAGCGCTAGCCAAATTGCCCAAATCCGACGAATACGCCTTTGCCACGTCATTATAATTCGTCCCAACGCCATCCGCAACCACCTCAATCGTCGCTCGCCCACCGCAGTCCGTCGTCGAAATACTGGTGCATTTCGTCAGTGTAGCAACTTTGTTTTCCTTGAACACATATTTCAACCCCGAAGCATCATCCACGAAAACCGTATCTGGCGCAATTTGCAAATCTTTATTGTTCATGTTTTCGCTCAGACCTGGCGCAACATATTTCCGCGTCAACGTAATCGTCCCCGTCGCCTTTTCCCCCACATTTTTCTCCCCCGTCGCCGCAAACTCAACCTCCGCCAACTTCACGACTTCCTTTCGCACCACAAACAACTGATTAGCACTCAAATCCTGCTTCGCCTCATCCGTAAACAACTGCACCGCTTGGTTAAAATTGGTCTTATTCGTCCTCGCCACCACAATCACCTTCGCACTCGGCGCAATCACAAACGCCCAATATCCCACTCCGATCAAAACTAGCAGAACCACCACGCCAATAATAATCTTGTTGCGCAGTTTCCCAAAACTCGGTATTTTCACCTTCTTTTTGGAAGCCTCACCTTTATCGTCATCTGTAATCTCCGTTTCCTGCTTATCATCACTTTTTGGCATCTCCACACCCGCCACGCTCAAAGCCTCCGAAAGCGCCTCACCGTCAATCACATCGTCTTTCCTATCCTCATTTTTTTCATTACCAGACTTCACCTCCGCGTCCAAATCCTCGGCAACTTCGCCCGACAATAAGTCTTCCGCCCCTTGCTTCGTCTTTGCCGTCAAAACCCCCACACTTTTCGCCAAGTTCGCCACTCCCGCATTCGGCGTAATCAAAACCAATTCCTTTTTGCCCTCTCGCGCCGTTCGTGCCAAGAGTTTCATATTCACTCGGCTCTGCAACAGTTCCGCATTCTTCGGCGGAATAAGCAAAATCGTCTCCGCCGCAGCGTTTTTCAGCAGTTCCAAAATATCGGTGATCTCATCATCCGCTTCAATGTAAATAATTTCACGCGCTTTGATTTCTTCGTCCATATCCCTCCTTAATTTTTTAAGACCTTCTTCATTTTCTTCTTGCTCTGAACATCGTCCTGTCCCAAAATCGTATCAGCACCCACTCGCAATAATCCCAGTGCCGTAATTAGAGTATAATCCAAAACCTCCTCACTTGCAAGTATTCCGACCACACTTTCTGGATAAATAATCTGCACCTGCGGTTTACGAACAAAGTTCAAGTTCCGGTACCACCTTGTCTCACCAAGCGCTTCCTCAATCTGTGGCAATCCCGCTCCACCTCCGCACAGCATAATCTTCGGTGGCAAATGTTCCACGTTCTCAAAATCTTCCAAAGCCAATTGCACCCCCGAAATCCACACCGCCAGAGTCTTGATAATCGCCGAGTCCACCTTCCTGCTCACATCTGGCTTCAAGGTCATCCCCGTGCTTTCAGCAATCTTCAATTTCTCCGCCTGCGAATAATTCACCCCCATGACATTTTCAATCTGTCTCGTCCACGATCGCCCGCCGATCCCAAACATCTTTGTTCCTTCAACTCCACCATCGTTAATCACCGCAATATCCGTCGTTCCACCGCCAATATCCATCAATATCCCCGAAAAATTCGACGCCGCATCATCACCAATCACCGCTCGCGCCACAGCAAACGGCTCCACTGCCACCGCAATCAAATCCAACCCCAATTCCGCACAGACTCGCTCAATCGCTCCAATATGCATCATCGGCGCAAAAGCCGTATAAATCTGCACCGCCACCGTCTGCCCCTGAAACCCAATCGGGTTCGTCACCTTATATCCATCAATCGAAATCCCCACCAACGCCGAATTAACCAATCTCACTTCCGCATCCGGATTATTGGTTTCCAAACTGACCGCCTCGCGCGCCTTTTCCGCCGCCCGTTCCTGCACTTTTTCAATAATAAACGCCATCTCCTCATCGCCCAGCGGCTTATCTGGCTTCGGTCGCCTATACCGAATCACACTCGTTTCACCCTTGACCAACTCCCCCGCAATCCCGACCACCGTCTTCTCCGCTTCCATCCCCGACGCTTTCTCCGCCTCGCTAACCGCACTCTCTGAAGCCGAAATCACCCCCGCAATATCCGCAATCGCCCCGCCCGACATACTACTCACCTCCTGCCGCTTTCGCCCCACACCCATCACCTCAATCTTACCATCATCTTTCACGATCCCAATCACCGCCTTAACAAACTCCGTTCCAATATCCAGCGCCAAAATCGTGCTATCATCCGGTTTTTGCAAAACTTTTTTCATCTGTAAATCCGGCAAATCCTCCGAAGCCCCTTGATAATCCGACGAAACATCTTGACTTTTTGGCTCATCTATGCTATAATGATAGATTGGCTTGTCTTTATCAACCGTCAAACTCCTAATTTTCCCCACCACCGGCGACAGCCTCCCAGCACAAGCCGAAGCTAAACTTTTAGCTTTCAACAAAATCTTATTCTTAACCTGTTTCCGTTTTCTTATAGCCATCACAAAACCTATTTAATATTTACTTATAATATATCACACATATCGAAAAATTACAATATTTTACCCCACTTCTCCCCAACTTTTGCCAATTTTCACCTCCACCGCCAATTTCACTTTTATTTCCGGCGAAACATTCACCATGATAGAAGCCAATTCATCACCCACCGCTTTTGCATTTTTCGCAGGCACTTCCAACATGATCGAATCATGGATCTGCAAAACCTGCCGCACATCCTTCCAAATCCCCTCGCCCTCGTCAATTTTATCCTGCACTCGAATCATCGCCATCTTCATCAAATCAGCCTCCGTTCCCTGAATCGGCATATTGACCGCCGCACGAATCGCCGCTGCACGAACCGCTGGCATATAACTCTGCGTATCTTCCGTTGTCTTCCGCCGCCCAAAAAATGTCTCAACATAGCCCTCTTCCACCGCCTGTTTTTTGGTTTTTTCAATATATTCCGCAATCGGTTTCCGAATCTCAAAATATTTTTTAATAAAATCCGCCGCCTCACGCATCGACATCTTCGTCTCGTTCGCCAACCGCAAAGCCCCCATCCCATACAAAACCCCAAAATTAATCGTCTTCGCTGCCGACCGCTGCTCTTTCGTCACATCCTCCAAAGGCACACCATAAATCTCGCTCGCCGTCTTTCTGTGAATGTCAATTCCGTCCGCAAAATCTTTCATCAACTTTTTATCATCAGCCAAAAACGCCGCCAACCGCAATTCGAACTGTGAATAATCCGCCGCCACAAACAAAAAGCCCTCTTCCGGCAAAAATCCCGTCCGCACTCTTCGCCCGAGTTCCGTCCGCACCGGAATATTTTGCAAATTTGGATTGACCGACGATAACCGCCCGGTGCTCGTGATGTCTTGCGTAAAAGTCGTATGCAGCCGACTGTTCGCATCCACCAGTTTCGGCAACGCCTCCACATAAGTGCTCAGCAATTTCTTAACTTCGCGATATTGCAAAATTGGTTTAATAATCGGACTCTCATCTTTCAACTTTGCCAACTCAGGCTCGCCCGTGCTATAATAACTCGCCTTTTTCTTGATGTTTTTTGTCGGCAACAACATTTTCGCAAACAGCACCTCCGAAAGTTGCTTCGAACTATTCAAGTTAAATGTCTCGCCAGCAATATCAAAAACTTCTTGTTCATATTTCCGCATATCTTTGTTCAGCTCTTCCGCTAATTCTGCAAAATATTTTCTGTCAATTTTAATCCCATATTTCTCCATTTTATACAGCACCCACGCCAACGGAAAGTCCAAATCGTGCGCCACCACCCAAAGTTTCGGCACCGCAGCGAACTTCCGTCTTTGATACGCAAACAACGCTCGCAAGTTCTCCTCGTCACCCGCCACAACTTTATTACCATCGCCCAGCAAGAAACTTGCCTGCCGCAAATCATACACCAAATTGTCATCTTTATATTTCACAAAATCCGGATGCGCCCGATACTCGTCTTTCAAGTCTACCGCCACCAAAATCTCTTTTTTGTCACTTTTTTCCACAAAATAACTGTCTTTTTCCTCAATTTCATCCAACAGCCCCATCTGTTGTGAAGCGCTTCTCGGCACAGGCACTTGCTTTTTTGGCTCATCTGTGGTATAATAAAGGTTTAGCCTCTTGATTTTTTCAATAAAACTCTGAAACCCGTATTTCAAGAACTCATTTTCCGCATTCGCCAAATCAAACTTGTTCACCAACGATTTTTCAATCTCACCCTCGTCAATCGGCGCATCAAATTGCAGTTGCGCCACTTCCCGCGTCACATAAGCCATCTTTTTCCCCAGTTCCAATTTTGCGCGAAGTCTCGGCGGCTCAATTTCGCTCATATTCGCATAAATCCCGTCCAAACTTCCAAATTCCTGCAACAATTTCACCGCCCCCTTTTCACCAATTCCCGCCACACCAGGCAAATTGTCCGATTGGTCGCCCTTAATCGCCTTCAAGTCCAAAAATTGCGCACACGTCACCCCATATTTTTCCTCAAAACTTTTCAAGTCATATTCTTCCACCACGCTCGCACCAGTTTTCATCGAAAAAACTTTCACATTCAGAGCAATTGCCTGCAACAAATCCAAATCTCCCGAAATCAAATCCACAAATGTCTCGTCTGACGCCATCTTCTGTCCAATCGTCGCCATAATATCATCCGCCTCATAGTCATCATATTCCAACACAGCCCAATTCAAGCTCCCTAGCAAATCCATCAAAATCGGCACTTGCTCATAAAAATCTTGGTTCGGCTTTTTCCGCCCCGCCTTATATTCTGGATAGATTTTTTGTCGGCTACGAATGTTCGTCTTGGCTTTGTCCCACGCAATCACAATTATCTCCGGCTTCAATTTTTGGATAATATCAAAAACAATCTTAAAGAATCCATACACCGCCCCCACCGCTTCACCACTCTGATCGTTCAAATGAAAACTATAATACGCCCGATAAAACACACTCTTTCCGTCAATCACCAAAATCTTTTTCACTAAAAATCTCTCCGTCGAATTTGTATGCCAAATTTCGAACCCTTATTCAATTCTGATTCAAAAACGATTTTCCCGTGTATCACCGCCACCAACCGCTGCACGATATAAAGCCCAAGTCCCGTCCCGCCCGTTTCCCGCGTTCTGTAATCTTCGCTACGATAAAATTTCTCAAAAACTTTTTGCCCATCTTTCTTGCTAATCCCAATTCCCGTGTCCACCACGTCGAACTCCACAAATCCCTCACCCGCCCAAATCTTTAATACGACTTCGCCCTTTTGCGTGTATTTTATGGAGTTGGTTACAAAGTTTTGCAAAACTTCTGCCAAATATAATTTTGTCGTTTCAATCGAACCAATATTTTTCTCAACCTCCGCTCGCAGAGTCAAGCCCTTTTCGCGTGCCGATGTTTGATATTTCGCAATCGTTTCGTCTGCAAATTTCTGTATGTCAATATTCTCTTTCGGTGCCTTGATTCCCCGATCCAGTCGCGACAAAGTCAGCAGGTCATTGGCAATCTTCGCCAACATTTTAATTTGGTTATCTGCCATCTCCACCGACCGCTTCAAGACCGCCTCATCAAAATTACCCTTGTTAATAATCGCTTTCAAGTTGCTCACCGAACCTTCCGCCACCGCAATCGGCGTCCGCAGTTCGTGTCCCGTCACAGCAATAAACTCATCCTTGCTTTCTTCCAAGGTTTTTTCCGCCGTAATATTGCGAATCATCAAAACAAACCCAAAACTCCCCAACTCCGCGTCGTTAATAATCGGTGTCGCCGTCAGCTCAATACTCAATTTATCATCACCCTGCTTCAATACCAAATCGCTCCGTGTCAAAATTCTTTGGTTCGCCTTAATTTCATCCCAAATCTTCACTTTGGCGTTATGCTCATTATGCACCTGTAAGACATTCGCAATACTCGACCCCGTCAACGATTGGTTAGTATCAAAAATATCAAGGGCGGCAGCGTTATAAAAAATAATCCGCCCATTTTTATCCAGCGCCAAGACCGCGTCAGTCAAACTATTTATCAAAGTCATCAAATATTTTCGCTCTGCACTCTCTCGCGCCTGTCCAGCCATCAGCATTTTTTCCTCGCTACGAAACGCCCCAACCATCAACCCAAACGCCACACCCATCAGCAACAAAATAACCGCAATAATCGCAAAACGCAATCCGATTTCCGGCGCATGCGACGCCGCCAAAATCACCGCGTAAACCAACAAAACCGTAAAAATCACCCCCACAATCGCCATCGGCACCAAAAGCGTCTTCGACCACGGCCTATATTGTGGCTGCACGTCCTCATACCAATCGGTAAAGAACAATCGATCTTTTCTTCTTCGCGTCCTGTTTTTCCGCTTCATATTTCCATTATATCATAAAAACCAAAAATCCGCACGGTCGCACCGGAGGATTTTTGTCATCTATTTTCTTTTGGTGACTTTTCTTTTTCGAAAAGAAAAGTCAGGAGGACCAGACAAGGCAAGGAGTTTGGGTATCCAGCGAAAAACATCCATTGCCCCAAAATCGCCACAACAATCGCCAACGCTACGCCCCGAACTTTTCGCACAATAAAGAAAATCATTCCGCCAAACAACAGTAGTCCCACGATCCCCAATTCGCTCAAAATATCCAAATACCAATTATAATTTATACTCCGATTGTTCGGCTCACCATAATTCTCATACCGATATTGCCCACTCCCCCCAATCCCAATCCCCAAAATCGGATGCTCCATCCAAGCCCTAATTGCCATTTCGTTCCCGCCCATCCGTTCATTCGTCGATGCCTCAACATAGCCATCACCCTCGTTGTCCGGTTGACACTTGACACTTGACACTTGACACTTGACACTTACATCACTATCTGTGATATAATATAAGTTTGGGTCTTGTTTAACCAAGCTAATCTTGCCAAGCGTCATCTGATTAACCCACTTACTCATGGCTTGCGCCCCACTAATATCATCTCTATGATTTATCTGTGCAAAAAACCCTAGCAGCAACACGCCAATTATCATTGAGACCACACAAACAACCAACCTGCGCAAAAAAAAGTTTGCTCTCAGAGCAGTTACTATCACTATTATCAACCCTAAAATTAGCGCCAAAAACGCCCCCCGCGACGTAGCAAAGGTCAAACAAATCCCAAAAAGCATAATCAACGGCATCTGAAACCGCTTTTGTTTAATTCCAAAAATCTTATCGTCAAAAATCTTGTTGCCCAAAACCGCTCCGCCGAGAACCAATAAAATCGCAATAATCAAAAGATTTGCAAAAAACTGCGGCTCCTGTGCAAAAGCCGTCGGCCGTGCAAAGCCAAACAGCGCGCTCTGGTAATTCGCCGGCAAAAACGTCACCATTGTCGACAACCCAATCGCTTCACCAACCATCTGCCAAATCGCAAAAACGCAACTAACAACGGCACCAATCAAAAACCACTTCGCCATTTTCCGCAGCAAGGCTTTTTTGTCCTTCACCAAAACGCTCATCAAAACCGTCACGGCAAAAACCAGTGAAATAATCCCACAGGCCAAAAATCCTCGCAAAAAGTTCGCGTTCCAAATCAACGAAAGCCAATTCCACAAAACAAAAACTCCAAACAACATCAAAAACTTATTTTTAATAACCACCTCGCTCAATTTCGCAAACTTGTTTTCAATGAATACCAAACCAACGCCCAAGACAACCATCAACATCAAAAATATCTGCAAAAAACTAACTTCCAAATTCGCACCATTGGCTTCACCGAGAAAAATCAAAGGCAAATACAAAAACCAAACCACCAGTCCAACCATCGGCAATCCCAAATCCCATATTTTGTGCGGAGTTATTTTCTTCATAACGCCACAATCTCAAAGGCGGAATATTGCCCACTAAAATCTTTTTTCTGAATAATCCGCAAATCTTTTTCACTTTTCGGTAAATCATCATCAAAAACCAAATCGCTACCCTCTACAAAATCCGTAACATACCAAAATCTCGCATGGTCATGCAAAAACTCATCAAAATCTTCATCTCGGATTTTCGCCGCATCCGCCGCTTCCATTAAAATAAATCCCCCGCCCGATCCATATTTCGCCTTGCTATCAAAAAAGTAAACCGGCACATCTTCCGTGGAGTAAAAGTCAGCATCCAAAAACATTCTCTCGCCGCTCGCGTCAACGATAACCGCCTCACCCAACAATGCAATTTCCGACGAAACCATCACCTCTTTCATGCTCCCCGCCCCAACATCAAACCTCGCACGAATAACAATCCCACCACAAAGTAGCGCTCCTGCTAGCACACACGACAGCCATCGCAACCAAGGCTTCTTTATCTCCATTATCCCTATTCCCACCAAAATCGGAATAGCCACCAAGGAAAATAACAAATATCTATCTATAAAAACCGAACGCAGCGGCGGCATCGACAACAAAAACAGCAAAACCACTGGCACGCTAGCCAACAAAACCAGCAATTTAACATTTTTATCAACTGGTTTTTTCAACAGTTTTGCTATCGCAAAAATCGCCACAGCAGCACCACCCATAAACAAAATCGCAAAGTAATTCTTAATCTCATTCGCATCAGCACTCGTCAAAGACTGGCTAAAAAAGTTCACAAACGTGTCCGCCGAAACTCGCGGAATCCACGAAATCGTTTGTGAAGTCAAAGTCTGCCTAATCATCAACGGCAACCACGGCAAAAACAACGCCACCGCCAACCCATACCCCAAGACCGCACCCGACCGAAAAATCTTGCCACGATAAATCGTAATCAACCAACCCAAATGCGCCACAAACGCCAAGGCCGCAAAATAATGCGTCCACATTGCCGCCGCCACCAAAACTCCATAAATAATCCAAAACCTATTTCGCACCAACCAATTGCCCCGCAAATCTTTTTTCGCCACCGCAACCGTCAACACATACGTCGCCGCAAAAACAATCGCCGTCACCATCGTATACATCCGCATTTCTTGCCCATATCGCACCAACATCGGCGAAAGCGCCATCGCCAGCGCGCCAATCGCAGCTTTCTTGAAACCAAAACTCCGCCGAAGCCACAAAAACGCAAAAACAATCGCAATCGCCCCAAACAAAACTGACATAAACCGCATCGCAAAATCCGTATGCCCAAAAACCATTTCCCAAACTTTCAGTGCAAAATAATACAGCGGCGGATGCACATCTGCGGCCGTCAAATTAAAAATATCCCCAAACGAAAACCGCACCAACCCCGCGCTAAAACTCTCATCAAACCAAATCGACCGCGTCAAATTAAAGCAACACAGCGCAATATACAACAACCCAATCCCCACCAAAACCAAAACCTGCCAATATTTTTTCACTAATTTCATCATAATGATATTATATCACATATTTTGGCGGAGAGAACAGGATTCGAACCTGCGAAAATCTTGCGACTTTACACGCTTTCCAAGCGTGCTCCTTAAACCACTCGGACATCTCTCCAACGCCACCTATATTATACCACAACGCCCTATCTTCGTCCACCAAATCCAGCACCGCCGCTCACGGTTTTGCTCAAATCTGTATAAACGCCGCTAGCGCTCAGCGCCCGCACACTTCCGCCGCTAATCGTAATCACACCATCGGCATCAAGCGACTCATAATCACGCGCCGAACTCGGCGTTTTGATAACAATATCTCCGCCCGTAATAGTCAACGTGCCGTTCGCGTCCAATCCATCGCCACTACCCGACCCAGCCGCCGCAATTGTAATCGTTCCACCATTTATAACAATCGTGCCTTTGCTACTACTAAAATTATCTCGCCCACCACGACCATTTGTTGCCACATTCGTAGCGCCACTATTATCCGTCCCGCCTGCGCCGTTAAGCCCATCGTCGCTTGCTACAACATCAATCACTCCACCGTTGATAACAAGATTTGTTGCTTCAATCCCCTCGTAACTTTTCGTTATTTTAATCGTTCCGTCATTTATCGTCAAATCTCCGTCCGCATGCATTCCATCATCTTCGGCGCTAATCACCACGCTCCCGCCGTCAATAATCAAATCGCCATTGCTATTTATTCCATCACCCTTATCGTTCGTAATTTCCGCATTGTCAAAAATCAGCCTAACTTCACCGTCCGAACGTATCGCCAATTTCCCAACCAATTTACCACTTACCACATAATTACCTGCCGTCGTAATTTTCACCTTGCTATTTTCTGGATAATCACTAAGGTTTATCACATTTTCGCTAACCACATACGCCGTCAAATCATCATCTTCTTCACCATCACTGTCATTTTTCGGCAACCCCGCCCACAAAATCACACCGAGCGCAGCCAACGCCACAACCACACCACCAATAACTATATTTTTCTTACTCATCTTCCAATCTCCTCATAATAATTTGTTAAACTAATCGTCAAATTTCCATTTTTCGTTCGCAGTTCGTCAATCATCTCTTTCTCGTCCGCGCCCGAAAGTAACGCTACTTTGTATGTCAATTTATACAAACTCCCCAAATCCGCCGTCTTAACTTCGGTCAAAGAATATTCCGACGCATATTTTTGGATAACTCCGCCAAGCGCATTGCCGTAATCCAAACTTTCGGGAATGAATATTTTGAGGATTTTATATTCGTGCTTATCACGAAAAACCAACTCCGCACCCATCGTAACGGCAACCAACACAACACCAAAAATCACCGCGTAACCAACAAACCCCATCCCGCATCCAAGACCAATCGCCATCGACAACAGCACAAACGCCAATTCTTTCGGACCTTGTTGCATCGACCGAAATCGAATAATCGAAAAAATCCCCGCAATCGAAAAAGCCCGCGCCACGTTGTTACCGACCAGCGCCACAATAATCGTAATAACCGCCGGCAAAACAACCAGCGTCACGCCAAAACTCTTGGCGGTAATCTTGCCTTTATTCAATTGCGTATAACAAAATGACAAACCTACTCCCATCACAACCGCGGCGAGCAAAGCCACCAATGCACTACCCAGTGTCAAAGTAGCGCTACTTTCGCTGTTAAAAATCGACTCAAACATATTCCAATCCCTCCTTTAATTTATTCACATATTCTTTTCCATATTTGCTAAAACTAATCGGCAAAATCTTATATTTATCTATAATTCCTGTCAGCCAAAGCGGCATCGCCCACCGCACTTTCACTTCCATCAAAAACTTATCTTTCGGCAATAACATTTTATCTCCCTTTTCGTAACCGTGTTTTTCATCACGCCATTTTGCACAAACACAGCGGTCAAAAGAAACACGCAAATCGTCATCTTCACGATCAAACAACGCCATCCTCTCATAACTAATATTCAATTTCGGCGCAAGCGGCGCACGCTTCGCCACTTCCTCAATCTCACGAACAATTTGCGAATTCATATGTTCCATGTGCTCAATTTTTTCTCCCGCCAAAAATCTTTTTGCCTCGCCCAACGTCATTTTTGTTCGTCGTTTATTAACCAGCCCATCAAACTTTTTCTTGAGCTCAACGAAAACCATATCCCCATTACCAATCGGATTTTCATACGACCGCACCCGAATTTTTTCTTTATAAATCGGCTTTTCCAAAGATCTACGAATTAAATAATCGTCCACCGTATCATAATAAACATTATAAATCGAATAAAACTCACCGTCCTTATTGTGTCTATCATATTTCATTTTACGCAACAAATCTTTCAACATTTTTTGATAGACATCACGCGAAATCATATATTTATTTTCATACCGATTAAAAATCTCAATCGCCATAAACTTCCTAGACCACTCTTTTATCTTTTTTAATATGCACTTTCGACATCACCAGCCGCGCAATCGGCTGCGCAATCAACGACTCCACGGTAAAGGCAATCGCAAAATTACGCGACCATTTTAAGAAAAAGTGTCGAATCGGCTCCCACGAAATATCACCCTGACCGATCCACGACCCAATAATCGTCATAAATATGGAAATCAAAAACACATTGCATAAAACATTTATCAAAACCGTCACGCTAAAACTATCGCCTTTCTTGACGATCTTCCCAGCCAAAAACATCGCTGGCTTTTCGGTTAGTAACACCAACGGAATGATGCACAGCCAAATAAACGGCAAAATCTTAAGCGCCCCCAAATAAGCCTCTCCTGATATTCCAATTTCCGAAAAGGTAACCAGCGGCGCAATAACGCACACCGAAATAACCGACACAATTAACATGAACAACGCAAACTCTTTTTTGCCTCGCGGCAAATGCGTATGAAACTTATGATGATCCGACATTTTTCCTCCATTACTTTTCTTTAACAAAAATAAGACGCATAACTTCAACGAAATTATACGCTTCCATGGAGCTGATCGTTTTTATTTTGCCACTTATCTTACCATTATACCAAACTTTTTCCGAAAATGCAAGCCCAAATTGGCGAATCTCACGCCTGACATTTCGGACAAAAACTCGTCCCTCGCCCATTTACTTTTATCTTTTCAATAATCGCACCGCAAAATCTGCACGCCTGCCCAGCTCGCGCATAAACCAAAGCCTCGTCCAGATAACTCCCACGCTCCCCGCTCGCATCCCGATAATTCCTCCACGACGACCCATTCAACTCAATGGAACGAGCCAAAATCTTCCGCGCCGACGAGAAAATCGCCAACAATTCAGAAGAACTCAAATCGGAAACCAACCGCAAAGGATTCACCCTCGCCATGTTCAACGTCTCGTCCACATAGATATTCCCCAACCCCGCCACCGTCGTTTGGTCAAGCAGCGCATTTTTAATTTTCGATTTTCCATGTCGCAAAATCCGTTCCACAAAAATCTCAAACCTCAAATCTTCCGCATTAAAATCCGGACCCAATTTTTTCATAAACGCAATTTCCCCAATCGCAGCAGTCTTCATCAACCTCACCCAACCAAACTTTCGTTCATCATTAAAAAACAATTTTCCATCACCAAAATCAAACCAAACTCGCGTCGATTTATCCGGCAGCTCTCGCTCCATGCTCTTCGTCGGATGCCCTCCCGCAAACCCCTTTTCGTCCACCAAAATCCCATCGTTTCGCAAACTTCCACCACCGCTCCGAAAAATAATCTGCCCAGTCATCTTCAAGTGAAACACCAGCGACAGTCCGCCCACAAAATCTATTATCAAAACCTTCGCGCGCCGCCGCACGCCCACAACTTCGTGCCCAATAATTTCTCGCGAGAACTTCGCGTCAAGGCACAAAAAACTCCCCGCATTTTCAACTTCAATCTTTTTGATTTTCTTCCCAACAATCAGCCGCAGAAGCCCCCTCTTGATAGTCTCTACCTCTGGTAATTCTGGCATAACCCAACACTCCTCTCATCTTATACCACTATTATATCACAGATTAACGAAAAAGTCAAGTCGAAGAGGCTTACAATTCAATATACTCCCTAACTTGCCCCTCATTTTTAACTTGCAAAAACTTATTCATCAGCACGGTCAAAGGCATCCGCAAAGACTCATACTCAACCTTATCTTCATCCTTTTTAATCGTCTTGACAATGAAAAACGCATCACCCGATCGACTGACAAAACTCTCCGAAACCTGCCCAACTTCCATCTCGAATGCGCGCTCCGCTCGCCCGCCGTCAAGGTTCATATTGCTCACTTCGCCGCCAGAAGTTTCCAAGATTATCTCGCCATCCGATGCCTCAGCAATCTCACTAAAACTCTTACCCTCCCGAATTGCTGCCAAGGCCACTGCAACATTTTGGTTCGCCAAGACATCAACTTTTGCCGCTAACTTTGACCGCAACAAAGGCAATTCCACAAAAATCCGCTTATACTCCGGCAAACTCAGTCCATAATTGTCCCGAATAATTTTCGCAAAACTATCCTCCGAAATCTCCACGCCCGCGCTGCTTCGCTGTCGTACCAAGTGCGCCTCAATCTCATCGCGCGCCACGC
>JAISJL010000003.1 GCA_031261545.1 Candidatus Nomurabacteria bacterium | reverse complement strand
GGGAGGCGTAGGCAATGAGGTTGGTGTTGGTTGTGAAAATAATAATGGTTTTGCCAGCGGCATGTAATTTGGCGAGATCTTCGATGAAAATGTGGGCGTCATTGCTACCTAGAGTTTTCGTTGGGTCGTTGGCGAGGATGAGTTGAGGGTTGTTGATGAGTGCGCGTGCGAGAAGGGCGCGTTGGTTTTGGATGGGCGAAAGATGCCTTGGGAGATAATAGGCTTTGCTGTCGAAGTGGTTTTTGCGGAGGATTTGGTCGGCTTGGGCGATTTGGGCGGATTTTTTGAGACCTGTATATTTGAGCGGGAGAGCGACGTTTTCGAGGACGGAGAGAGTTTTGATGAAAGCTAAATCGTTGGAGATGATGCCGAATTTTTTGTTGCGAAGTTGGATGATTTTTGGTTTTGACAAATGCGCAAGGTTCTGACCGCAAAGAAAATAGTTGTTTGTCGTGGTTATGAGAGAGAGAAGATTGAAAAAACGCTGTTTTTCCTGCTCGTTGTTGCCAAAAATGACGATAAACTCGCCAGAGTTGACGGAAAAAGTGAGATTGGTGAGTTTGATGATGGGGGTCATAAGGTAATTATACCATAAATGGGGCTTGCTTTTTTTGCGGATTTGGGGTAGAATAGAGGAAAGGAGTTTATTGAGTATGGGAGATTTTCTGAATGTTGTGATGGTGGTGTCGGCGGTTTTGATGGTGATTTTGATACTTTTGTCGCAACGCGGGGCGACTTTGGGGTCGGGGATGAGCGCGAGCGGTGAGCTGTATACCAAGCGCGTGGGATTGGAGAAAAGTTTGTTTATCACAACTATTGTTTGTGCAGTTTGTTTTGTGGGATCGATTTTTGTGGAATTGCTTTTGCCGTAAGGGGAGGTGTTAAATAACGATATTATGGTTGGGATAATTAAAAAAACGATTAACAAAGCTGTTCCGAAAAAACAGCAGCGCGTGGTCAAGAAGCATTTTCGACAGTGGGTGGTTCGCAGAGCTGGGCGGTTGGTGGATGTGCGGAAATGGATTCTGGATTGGGCGGCGATTGTGGTGGCGTTATTTTTGATGATTGCCTTGCAGATTGGGTGGTATCAGAATGCGTATCGGGTGAGTGGCTGGGCAAAGGGTGGGTCGTATTCGGAGGCGACGTTGGGCAAGGTGAATTCGCTGAACCCTTTATTCGCAACGACGGCGTCAGAAAATACGTTGCGGCAACTGTTGTTTTCGAGTTTATATAAATATGACGCGAGTGGCAATATTAAGGGTGATTTGGCATCGAACATTGCGACAGAAGATGGGAAGCATTATGAGGTAACATTGCGGGACGATGCCTTGTGGCATGATGGCGAGAAAGTAACGGTGGATGATGTGATTTTCACATTTGAGTTGATTAAAAACCAAAAAGTTCACGCTGTGATGGCGGAGAGTTTTCGAGGGATTACGATAACGAAGGTTGATGAACAAAGAGTGGCTTTTGATTTGACGAGTATTTATTATGGTTTTGCGGAGACTCTGACCTTTGCGATTTTGCCGGAACATATTTTGGGACAAGTTAATCCGGAGAATCTGAGCGAGCAGGCTTTTTCGTCGGCACCGGTGGGATCGGGTCCGTTCAAATTTCATTTGATGCAAAATGGTAGCGGGGATGAAGAAGAGATTATATTTTTGGATAACAATAAGAATTATTATGGCGGGAGCGCACTGCTGGATAGGTTTGTGGTCTATGCCTTTGCTGATATGGCGGCGGTGGAAAGGGCGGTCAACAACGGTTCGGTGGATGCGACGGCGAGTTTGGGACTGAAATCTAAGCCGGCGATTACGAATCGGTCGATGATAAATCGTGAGGTGGTGGTGGACAGTGCGGCTTTTGCGTTTCTTAATTTACGGAGTAGCGTTCTCGGTGATATAAACATTCGGCGAGCGATTCAGACTGGGATAGATACGGCAAGTTTGCGAGCGACACTGAATGATGATAATTTATTGGCGCAGGATTTTCCGTTTTTTAACAACGATAAGTTTATGGACGAAGAATTGCGCAGCGCGGTGCCGAAATATGATTTGATTGAGGCGAAAAAGATTTTGACAGATAATGGGTATAGTTATGATCAGGCGGGGCGATTGTCGAAGGACGGCAAGGCGGTTGTGTTGAAATTGGCGACAATTGACCGAGGATTATTGGCAAATGCAACGGTGCAGATTGCTTCGCAACTTTCTGGGCTAGGCATACAGGTGCAGACTGAGATTTCGAGCAACAATACAGCGACGAACAGCCAACAGGACTTTGTGCAGACGGTGATTGCGGCGCGAGATTATGACGTTTTGGTGTATGATATTGAGATTGGTGCAGGTGGCGATGTCTTTCCGTTTTATCACTCTTCACAGATTGGTCAGACAAAGATGAACTTGTCGAACTATTCGAGTAAGATTATGGACGATTTGTTGCTTTCGGTGCGGTCATCTGGCAACGAAGACGTGCGTAATGCTAAGCGTAAAAGCATCACGAAACAGTGGTTGAATGATGCGCCAGCAATTGGGCTGTATCGGTCGATAGCCAGCTATTGGTATAGTAAAAATGTGCGGAGTTTTAGTGAAAATACGCGGCTGGTGAACCAATATTCGCGATTTTCGGATGTTTTGTATTGGGCAACGAGTCAGAGAGAGAACAATAAGACGCTTTGAGCTTGATTTTTTGAGTTAAAAGAGTTATAATGTATAGGTAGGCCATTTGGAGGAGTACCCAAGCGGTTGAAGGGGACGGTTTGCTAAATCGTTAGTATGGGGAAACCTGTAGCCGGAGTTCGAATCTCCGCTCCTCCGCCAAACGGTCAAATAACGCGGGATAGAGCAGCCTGGTAGCTCGCTTGGCTCATAACCAAGAGGTCAGTGGTTCAAATCCACTTCCCGCTACCAAAAAATTATGTTAAGAAAAGGAGGGTTGTGATGAGTGAAAATGAACAGAAACCAGTTGTGCCGGTGCCACCTGTGGCGCCAGTGTTGAAGGGCAGCGCGGGGAGAAAAGAGGTTTCACAGACGACAATTGCGATTAGGCAGGTTTGCGCATGGGTGACGATTATTAGCGCGGCAGTGTTCGCGTTTATTGCGATTTTGGCAGTTTGGCAAGTATTTGGCGACATTACTGGTGATGTAGTCGGACGGGCGCTTGGCTCGCTGTTTATTATTGGTTTTGCGTCAGGCGTGATTGCGGTTGTATCTTCGCTCTTGAATGACAATCGGAATTAGTTTTTAGTTTAGGATAGTGACGGTGCTGATGTTTTTGGCTCCGCCGCTTTTTAGTAGTTTTTTGCAAGCTCTCAGGGTTGAGCCAGTGGTGGAGATGTCGTCAAAGATGAGATAGTGGGCGGTTGGCGAGATTTTGAGTTTGGGGTTTAATTTGTAGGCCTTTTCGGACTGAGATTGGCGGGTTTGGCTGTCTGCGCCGACCTGTTGGGTGTTGGTGGTGCGCAAGATGAGGTTTTGGCAGTGCCAACCTTTGATTTTGGTGATGGTTTTGACTAGGAGTTCGGTGTGAGCGAGGCCGCGCTGGCGGATGTGCTTGGGTGCTGTCGGAGATGGGATTATGATGATGTTTTGGGCGTTTGGCAAGACTTCGGCTACAATTTGCGCCAAAGGCAAGGTGAGAGAGGTGGTTCCGTGGTATTTGTAGACCTTGAGAAGAGCGAAGAGTTCGGGATTTTTAGTTTTGTCAGATAGAGAGATGGTTTTGGGTAGAGTTGTGGTGAAAGTGTTGTAATTTTTACAACACTTTGAGAGATGTTTTGCACAGGTTTTGCACAGGGCGTCGCCAATTTGACCGCATAAATGACAGTAGTCGGGCGCAATTAGGTTAAAAACGTTGTAATTTTTACAACAAAAACTTGCTTTTTTTAGCATTTTGTATTATCCTTATGTTAGAAGTTAATAAGTGGAGGAAAATATGGCCAGAGTGCAAGAAAATGATTTGCTGATGGACGATTTGAGCGTTTCCGAGTTTCTCGCAGAGGACGAGGACAACGTTCAGGACATCATGCAGATGGGTGGGGCCGTATCGGTGGACGCGGATGAGCAGGGTTCAGAGTGGGGCGAGAGCATTCATGAACTGCCGGGGCAGTTGGCGGTGGATGTTTATGAAACAGAGGCCAAGTTGATTGTTAAGGCACGCACAGCGGGTGTTAGCCGGCAAGATTTGGAGGTTACGGTTTCGGACAACATCTTGACGATTAGTGGCGTCTTCAACAGTAACGAAGAGGCTGGAGTCTTGAACTATTATGAGCAGGAATGTTATTGGGGCGAGTTTAGTCGCACGATTACGTTGCCGGTTCAGGTTCAGGAAAATATCGTTGAAGCGTCACTCAAAGACGGCGTGTTGACTATCTCTTTTGAGAAAGTTGAGCAGAAGAAAGCAACGAGTATTCCGATTAAATAGATCGGGTTGGCTTTGGAAATACTGCCCCGCGAGGGGTGGTATTTTTAGGTCGATAAAAATCTCGGTAGTTGCCCACCGAGATTTTGTGACCTGTTGGTATTATTGTATATTCTTCAGAATAAACTGCACAATAGCATAAGCAACAATACAAATGATCAAACC
>JAISJL010000010.1 GCA_031261545.1 Candidatus Nomurabacteria bacterium | reverse complement strand
TTCCCCGTCATTTGCCAAATGTGCAATATCATCGCCGGCTTTCAACAGTTTCCTCCGCAGCGAATTATGCTTCAAAATCTTCGCATAAGCTCTCGCGTGCGTCGTGCTCGGCACAAAGTTCGTCAATTCCGTCAGATACGTCGATCCGCCGACCTCCTTTAATTTCCCCGCCATCGTCAATTCGTTTGATAGTGTCAAAAAGTCAATCGGCTGATGTTTCTCATAAAGCGACAAAATCCCCGCCATAATAATCTGATGCTCACCTAAAAAGAAATCATCCGCCGCCAACCCACCATTTAAGTCAATCAACACATTGTTATCTATAATAATCGCCCCAAGCACGCTCTTCTCCGCCTCAATGTTCTTCAGAATATCACCCGTCTCTCCTGCCATAGGGTTTTTTTCCGTTTTCATAGCCTATCCGTCACCTCTCCGCCGCCCAAAGCCCCCAAAATATCCTCAAAATCTCCATCATTTCCAGCTTTCTCCGCAGGTCGAGCATATTTTTCAGTCAAGGCTGCCAATTTTGCGCTCGCACCCGTAGGGTGTGGTAACTTTTGCACAGGTTTTTCCACAATATTTTCATAGTTTTGCACAGATTTCACATAGTTATCCACAGGTCTAGCCGAGTTTTCCACAAGTTTTCCACCGAAATCTCCAACTTTTCCACCGCTAGAAGCCAATTTTTCCACAACCATGGACAAATCGCTACACAAAGCCACAAACAGCTTCGCCTTTGGTGCCGCTGACACCGCCACACCCGTCAAATTGTCCACCAATCCGACCAAGTTCCGATCCGACAAATACTCGCTCGACTCCAAAATTGTATCTATAATCTGTGTTGCCAAAACCGTTGGCTCTGCTCCGCCATCCAACGCCCTGTTAGTCACCTTAATCACAAAGTCCAAATCTCGCGCCTTACACGCCTGCAAAAGTTGCCCCACTAAAATCTTATCCGATAACCCCAATCGAAGTTGTAAAGTTTCCGCCGTGATCTCATCATCAATATTTGCAATCTGGTCCAAAAGCGAGATACTATCCCGAAAACTACCGCCACCCTGTTCCGCAATAATCCTCAAAGCCTCATCTGTAATTTTAATGTTCTCCTTATCCGCAATAAACCGCAAATGCTTCGCCACAGCATCAGCCGAAATCAAACGGAAGTTCATCACTTGCACTCGGCTCAGAATCGTCTTCGGGATCTTGTGCGTATCAGTAGTCGCCAAAATAAACACAATATGCTCCGGTGGCTCTTCCAAGGTTTTCAGCAGCGCGTTAAAAGCATTTTTACTCAGCATATGCACCTCGTCGATAATAAAAATCTTCTTCTTCCCCGTCATCGGCAACAGATTAATATTCTCACGCAAAGCCCGAATATCATCCACGCCAGTGTTTGAAGCCGCGTCAATCTCGATAATATCCACAAAACTTTGCTCATCACCATATTCAAACCCGTTAATCTCATGCGCCAAAATCCGCGCTATCGAGGTCTTCCCCACGCCTCTCGGACCCGTAAATAGATAAGCATGCGCCAACCGCCCACTCTCCAACGCTCTCGCCAATGGCACCGTAATATGATCCTGCCCAATCACCTCGCCCAGCGTCTTACTTCGATATTTCCTGTATAAAACCTTTCCCATACTCTAATAATAACACACCCACCCCCCAAACACTCTATTTCAACCATCCATTGCTGTAATTTTTACAGCATAACCGCAATCAAACTTTATAAAGTTACAGTTTCACCACATTTGTCGCATACTGGTTGCCTTGCGTATCATAAACCTGAAACAGGCAATAATATTCCCGCCCAACTTCCAAATCTTCCAACCTAATCTCTATCTCTTCATCAGTCTTGTATTCCGTGCCAAAGATTTTACCGCTCGCCCCCCAATCGGAGGTGTAATTTCCGTCAGCATCAAAAATTGCATACTCAAAATTGAGCAAGCTAATCGTGTCCCACTCGGACAAATCAATCACTTCACGGTTAACCACAGCTCCCATCTCACTTGACGCCGTTACCAGCGGCACATACGCCGTAATTCTCCCTTCCAGACTTTTGTTATCAATGCTATATTCAACATTGATGCTTTTCATCTTAAACCCATCCGCCCTGAACAACATCGCAGGAATACGATAAATTGTCGAATCCTCGTCTTTTCGATGCTCATACATCGTCACCCAATTATATTCTGCTTCCGAGCTGCCAGAAGACACAAATTGTTTCTTATCAAAATTTGCTCGAAGTTCTCCGTCCTCCAAAACCACATCACTACTTTTGTAAACTGGCGCGTATTCACCATCACTTGTTTTCGCGAAAATCACATAGTTGGCAGAACTATAATTTTCCGCAAGGCTTTCATTCACGCCAACGCTGATTTCGCCAGAAGTTATTTTCGGCGTCGCACTTCGCGCATTCCAATTCACCTTCCTCTCTCCAGTTAGCGCCACAACTTGTTTACCCAAGAAACTCTTATAATTTGGTGAAAAATTACGCACAACCTTATTATAGACCGACAACATCGCCGATGCATATTGTTTTTGGTAATATGGATAATACACTGAAACTCCGTTCGCCCCACTGATATTCGTTTTTTGGTAGGCCACCATTTTTTCGATCGCCGTCAGCAAACTTCGCGCATTTGTTGCATCATATCTCAATTCCAGTTGCTTGACCGCCGAATACAAATCCACTAAATCTATTTCCGTCCCACCGAAGAAAACTGACTTCGTTATTGAACTCGTCACTCCGGAATAATTGGCAGCACTGGTAATCACCGACGAAGAACTAAACATTTTATCCAATTCCGCGTTGACCGTCGCAGCTTCGCTAAGATCAAGCACCGACAGGCTTATCTCAAAATCCGCGTTCCAATATTGACTTGCCAAATCTACATAAAACTCGGCATAATAATCAACAATGCTTTTTGCAAAAGTAGTCGTATCATCTTTTTTATCCAAATCTGTCAAGAATGAATAGTCCCAACCATATCCCGGTTCAGTTTCCTCGGACGCAACCAAATAATCCGCGTATTCGCTCAGCATACTCGCCGTCTCAATCGTCGCCATTAAACATGCGTCAAACCCAACCACCTCCAGTTTATTCTTCGACGAGAAATCGCTTTTTTCCAGCGCTTCACCAATCTCTCCGAGCGACAAAATCGCTGGGCCATTAAATGTCTCATCTTCATACAATTCATCGGCACCAAAACCAACCACCGGACCCGACCCATGATCCCAAAAGATCAAATCATACAAATCCGATTTGTAATTTTTATACGCATATTGCAAAAACTCAGTCAACGCCGCCGAGCTCGCGCTATTTTGCTTCGCAAAACTTTTTGCCGCCACAAAGTCACCATTTTTATACTCATAAACTGTGTTATTTTTCCAACCGTTATGCCAATCTTCTGCTCCACCAGCATAAACCACAATTTTCACGTCATCGCCTGGCTCGGCGCTTACAATTTCCTCAATATCTTCACTCCCCATCCCACCTTCGCTCTCCAAATCCGATCCAATCATGTAAATCATCATCGTGCGTGTACCACTTTTGCCATCATCCGCAAAAATCGACGAGCCGCCAGAATTACCCGTGAACGATCGCGCAATCATTGCAACTGTGATTCCGCCAGCAAACAAGACGCCCGCAACAATCCATGTAGCCAAAGCAATCTTCGACATCTTTTTATGCACAATCGGCACAGGCGACGCAATCGTCGCAAAAGTCACAGCCGGTGGAGCCGGCGCAAAGATCGGCGGAGTAGGTGGTGCAGGAGGCACCGGCGTCGGAATAATTGGTGGCATTGCGTTGTTGTTAAAATAAGGGTTATCTCTCTCTGGTTGCATAATATTTTCCTAGCCTATCTCAATTGCGCCGCAACCGCAACAACCACCATAATGATCGAAATAACAATCGCCACACAGTTCAATATTATTCCGGCCAGCGCCATACCCGGTTTAGTCGATTTACGACCATATACGCCAAAGATGATACCGAATACGATAAAAAGCCATCCTAGTGTTACCCCAATCAGCGGCAAAACGCATCCGATAATCCCAACAACCAGCGAAATGATCGCCCATTTATCATTCTTCTGCGCCAAAATCGGGTTAATATTATTGTTTTGCATGACAGTCACTCCTTGGTTAAATTGATTTATTGGTTGAGCCAATGCTTGCGCCTGCGCCTGAATCGGCATTTGAGCCTGCGCCTGAGCTGAAACCTGCGCCTGAGCCGCTCCCGACAAAGCTTGCGCCAAGGAATCTATCTCGACCCGCAGTGCCTGTTTTGGCACAACGGCATAGAAGCCATCGTCCAAACTCACCTCCTTTCCAAAAGTAGCACCGATCCAAGTTTCCACCGTCACATTGTTTGGCGCAATCGAAACAATCTTAACGAAAGTCGTCGCTGTAAGCCCCGGAATGTCTATTTTCCTATAAACCACTTCGCCAGTTTTCTTGTAATTTGTTTGTTCGTAGCCATTTTGCGCAAAAAAGTTTTGCAACACCGCCTCAACATTTGCTTGTGCCAAATTGGTTGGTATATTTACCGTTGTCCGTGCCATCTTAGTTTTCCTCATATGCTTTCTGCGACAAGTAATCGCGTAATTTGTTTATGCTCTCGTTTAATTCATCCGCGTCAAAGGTCAGTTCATCACTCCACTCATCAACCGCATCGGTATAAGCATCTTGCGCATCTCGGTAAACGCTACTATCTGGATATTTTCCATTACCATTTTGGTAGGCCTTTGCCGCCGCTAAATATTGTTCCAGTCCACTCACAAATTTTTCCAATAAGGGCTTCACTATTTCTGCGTGTCTTTGGTTATTCTTGTTACTAAATTTCAATTTTCCAAAATCGCTAGAAAAGTTCTGCAATTTTTTCAACATTTCTTCACTACTGCCCGCGTCATTTACCCCAGAGATTATCATCAGTCGCATCATTTTTTCATAAAAGTCATATTGCGCCTCACCTACCTCCAAAAACGCATCAGATTGCTTCTCAAAGGTCACAAAAAGTT
>JAISJL010000018.1 GCA_031261545.1 Candidatus Nomurabacteria bacterium | reverse complement strand
AGTGGTGGACAGTAGCGCACCCATCAGATGATAACATCCATTCGGCAAATTCACCGTATGCTAGTGGAACAGGATACTACTATAGTTACGAAAGCTATGACGTTACGCACAGTTGTGGTGAAGATTGCTCTTATACTGATACGCATGTTCGCGGAGTTGACTGGCATGGACCGGCCGATGGCAATAGAATGTATTGCTCGGCAACGGCGACAGCCACGGGGCATAACAGTTCTGTGACATATTGCACAGCTAGACAGCCGGTGATAGACCTTGATAGATATTCTGGGCCGAAAACGAGCTGGGCGACCGTTAAAGTTCCGTATAATTACATTGGAACGCCCGTGGTTGAATATATTGGCAGTAGTGTGGACTCTGGAGAAAGCCTCTCGGTACAAGCGAGAATAGACATCACACGACGTGATAACACTCTAATAAATAGCTCTCCTTTTGCAACAAAGACATACGACACGAAGTGGCGCGTGGTTAAGTTCTTGACGACTGGAACACCGACTGGGGCAGGATATAGCGGTAGCTATGATGCTGCGGGATCAACATATGATAGTGCGGCAGCGGTTTGCGGCTACTATGGTAATAGCAACTACTACTATAATGGCCATGAGACTGGTTGTGTTGACATCAAATCTGGCAATGAAACTTTTGACGGAACATTGGGAGGCATCGCGGCACCGCTAGCGTTGCCGAATAGTGGTAAGTATTTTGCTGATGATGTGCCTGTTGGGACAAAAGTCTGCTATGCATTAGCGATGTGGCCTGCAACGAGCTACGACAAAGATACGACTTCACAAGCAACGCAAAATGCGAATGATGCTGCGATGCAGGTTTCTACATCGCAACCATACTGGCGATTTAGCCAAGCGCAATGTGTTGAGGTCGGCAAAAAACCAAAAGTCGAGATCCTTGGTGCTGGGATGAACATTCCGGGGTTTGTGTCGACATCACAAACAGTGAAAAGTTTTGGTGGGTCTAGTGCCTATGCGATGTTGATAGATTTGAGTCGCAGGCTATATGGTTCGTGGAGTGAATATGAAACTGTGGCTGGTGGTGAGATTAAGGCTCAAACTAGGACTGATTTGCTCGGCATGACAGGAACGGCGACCGGAGCGGGGACGGGAAGCTACGGGTTGTGCACTGCGATGGTAACACCATGTGGAGCGAATAGTAACAGCGGACGACCGGAGATTAAGCAGTGGAGTAGAGAGACAATAACCAATAGCAATAGCAGTTTGTTGGGGCACTATGTTAAGGCTGCACTGCCTACGATTGCGTCAAGGTTGAGCGCTGGATGCACGAGCATTATGGTGATGACCTGTGCTAATACGGATTTGTCGGGCGGTTGGACGGATTTCTCGGGTGATAAGCCAACCAAAGTTTGGGCAGTAAGCGGTAACGCAGTGCTTAACGGTAATATATTGTATGGAAATGGGACTTATGATGACATTTCTAAATTGCCACAAGCGGTGATTATCGTCAATGGTGATTTGACGATTGCGGAAAATGTAACGCAGATTGACGCATGGGTGATTGTGAGCGGAACGCTGAATACTTGTGGCGCAGTGTCTTCGGTTGCTGGGTTGCGTAACGACACTTGTGCTAAAAAGTTGGTATTCAACGGTCCAGTTTCGGCAGGGAATATTAAGTTAATGAGGACGGCGGGGAGTGGAGTGAATAACTCGCTGCGACCATCTGATTGTTCATCAGGGATTGATTCAAGGACGACAATGCCAGCAGGCTCTCTGTCTGGTCAGACGGTTTATACATATGGGGATGAGTTTGATTCACGATACACAGCATATTGCAACCGTGATGCTTCTGGTGACCCTGCGGAGGTGTTTAACTTGCGGGCAGATGCGTATATGTGGGCGTTTAACCAGTCTTTGCTTGGTGGGCAGGCGAGGACGACGTATGTGAGGGAGGTGGCGCCAAGATACTAACGGAAATAACGCAGTTTCCGTCAGTCGGTTGACGGAAACTGAATTGTCTGGCTCGACCGGGTAATCTAGGATTATTATTGTCCAAATAAAAAACTAGGTTGCCCGATCCAGCTGGACAATTTTTGGTTAAGCGTAGGCACTTTTTTATACGGGTTGGTTGTGGTATAATGAGAGTGTATGGGGGCGTAGCTCAGTGGTTAGAGCAGCCGGCTCATAACCAGTTGGTCGTTGGTTCAAGTCCAACCGCCCCCACCAGAGAAAGATGATTTATCTTTTCCATAAATAACGAGTATCGCGGCAGAATCACGACAAATATCGAGGGCTATGGATTTTGTGAAATGTGTGGTATTATAGGTATGTAAAATAACGAAAGGATCGATATGGTTGAGAAGAATGCGGTTGTGGATAACGGTGAGGTGAAGACGCTGGGGATTTTGTCGCTGGTGTTGGCGTTTTTTGTGACTATTGCGGGATTGGTGATTGGGATTATTGGGGTGAATAAGGCGAAGAAGTTTAAGGCGGAGACGGGCAAAGACGCAGACGGGGCGGGAATTGCGCAGGCTGGGTTTATTGTTTCGTTGGTGTTTACGATTTTGGGTGTGGTGGGGGCAATTGTGGGGGTGATTTTTGGACTGGTTCTTGCGGCTGGAGCGGTGGATATTATAGACAAGGTCTGCGAGAAGGGTTATTGCAGTTCTGATGTTAGCGTTTCGGAAAATGAGACAGACGGGAAGTGCTCTTATTCAGTTACGGGCGAGGATTGGTCGGCGTCGTTTAATTCTGATGGTAAATGCGAAAAGTAGATAATTTGCGTCAGTAAAGTGACGCAAATTGCCTTGTTTCCGTCAGTTGGGTGACGGAAACTTTCTAGTTCGGGTTGGGTTTTATCTATGGATTTTAGCCGACTTGGATAACTTCGCCGCCGAGATTGTTGCGGAAGTAGCCGTCGTGGGAAATGTATAGGATTGCGCCGGAGTATTTGCCAAGGGCGGTTTCGAGTTCTTCGATGCTGGGGAGGTCAAGGTGGGAAGTTGGTTCGTCGAGAATGAGAATATTGGGGTCGTTGGCTAGCATTTTGATGATTTGGAGGCGGGCTTTTTGACCACCGGAGAGGTTACGCACGGGTGTGCCGAGGTCGTCGGGCGTAAAGAGGTAGCTGTCCATGAGTTGGCGGATTTTGGTTTCGGTGATGTTGACTTTTTGTGACAAATGCACAAATTCGATGGCGTCGTGGAGGGATTTGTCGAAGAGATCTTTGCCGACTTCTTGTTCGTAGATGCCTACCCTCATATGTTCGTCGACTTTGATTGTGCCATCGAAAAGTTGGACTGGAGAAGCATCGACCCTGCTTATAATTGCTTTGACGATGGTGGACTTTCCCGCGCCGTTGCGACCGCGAAGTTCGAGAGTGCCGCCCTCGAAAATCTCAAAGTTGACGTTTGCAAAAAGTGGGGTTTCCAGATAGCCAAGCGAGAGTTTTTCGACTTTGATGAGAGATTTTTTGGATTTATTGTCGCCGCTTTTTAGCCCGATGCGGATGTTCTTGGTTTTGTATTTTTCGTATCTTCCTGCGTCTTTGTAATTCATATTTTCGACGCTGGATTTGTCGACCCAAAAACTGGGTTTTTCGATTTTTTCAAGTTCTTTCAGTTGGCGCTTCAAGCGTTCTTCCATGACAACAAAAGGGTTTTTCTTGTCAGCAGTTCCGCTCCAAGCCGGTTTCTTCGCCTTGGCGTAGGCGATTTGTTTTTTGAGGTTTTTGATTTTGTTTTGCGTGATTTCGTATTGGTTCATGGAATTGGAAGTTAGCGAGGCGTTTTGCGAGAGATATTGGGCGTAGTTGCCGTCGTAGATTTGGCTTTGACCGTCTTTGATTTCGATGATTTTGTTGACAGTTTCGAGAACGTCGCGGTCGTGGGTGATAATTATTAGCGCGGTTTTGGTGGATTTTGCCCAGTCGATGAATTGGGATTTGGCTTCGTAGTCCATGAAGTTGGTCGGTTCGTCGATGATGGCGAGGTTGGCGTCGGAGTGCATGATTTTGACGACTTCGGTTAGGCGTTTTTGTCCGCCGGAAAGGCTTACGAATGGTCGCGTGGCGAAGTTTTCGAGCTGAAAATTGGTGAGTTCTTGGGCGATTTTTTGTTCGATTTCGTAGAAGCCTTTATCAGAAAAACGTTGAAGCGCGTTGGAATATTCGTCGAGTTTTTTATAGTAATCTTCGTCATTTGGGTCGATTTCGGGGAACTCAGTGATGATTTTGTGGAGATTTTGGTATTCGGGGATTTGCGACAAGATGTATTCGGTGACGGTGGTTTCGGGTTTTACGTCGGCGTATTCTTGGTCGGTAGTGACGAGGGAGGCACCTCTGCGCCAGATGATGTCGCCAGTGAAGTCGGTGTCTTGTCCGGAAATTATTTTGAGAATGGTGGATTTGCCGATGCCGTTGCGTCCGACCATGCCGATTTTTTCGCCATCTTCGACGGAAAAATAAATGTCGCGGAAGAGTTCCTTGCTGCCGAAGGATTTTTCGTAGATGGAGGCGTCGAGGATCATTTATTTCCTTCGTCTAATCGCTTAATCTCTTGCTCGAAATCTGAAAATATTTTTTGTGTTCTGTTGAATTCGTCGTATTCAGCATGCGCTTTTTCGATTGCTTTTTGGTGTGAAACTTTGCCGGCGTCACCGAGTATCTTCCACTTGCGAAAACTAATGAATTCGTCGATGCTACTCGCAAAATCTGCCATTTTCAATAGTTGATGGTCTTCAATTAAATCTTCGACATAATCAAAAAAAGCTGAAACTCCACGCTCCAATTTCTTGATTTGCGATTCGCTCAAATAGTTCTTTGCGATTTCTGTATCATTTTTTAGAATCCGTCCGTCTGGCGAATTCTTCCAGGTAGTCAGTCCCATATTTGGCTTTTTGCGGTCGGCGGAATCATAAATAATTTCCGCCGCAGTTTGCCCTGCGATTGCATAATGGAACTTGTTTTGGACGGTGGCGTAAAATTGACGCGTAATCGGACTGTCTTTTTCGTAATCTGCGCTAATTTCCGCAAAAATATCGGTAATTTGCAACCAAATGCGACGCTCGGACGCGCGGATCGAACGAATACGCTGCAAAGCTTCTTTGAAATAGTCCTCGCCGAACGAATTTTTACCACGCTTCAATCGCTCATCATCCAGAACAAAGCCTTTTTGCATATATTCATGCAAAATCCCAGTCGCCCAAATGCGAAAATGCGTTGCTTGAGGAGAATTTACACGATAGCCGACAGATATGATCATGTCAAGATTATAATATTTTGGCGGTTGCCCCATACTACTTTCGGAATTTCCGAATTTAGTTGTCATTGTTTTATCTTTTTCCAACTCCCCCGTTTCATAAACAGAGGAAATATGCTCGCTGATCGTCGATGGGCTGCGACCGAATAATTCCGCGAGTTGCTCTTGCCGTAGCCAGACCGTACTATCCGCAAAAATCACTTGCGCCGTCTTCCGTTCATCTGGCGTAGTATAAATTAAAAAGTCTAGTTCATTCTTCATATTTTATATTATAGCATATTTCAGTATAAGACGCAAACCTCGCTGAGGTTGCGTGAAAATGAGGTGCTTAATAAGTTTATTATACTATATTACGCATATTTATGATGGCGAGAGCGCCGAGTTGTTGGAGTTTGAGTTGGGGGGGTTTGGAGTTGGTTTTGGATTTTATTTTGGTGAGCCATTCTTCGGTGGCTTGGCGGGCGCCGGGGAGGGCTGGGTTGGCGAAGTCGTCGATGATTATGGTGGCGTTTTTGGTGAGGTTGTTTTCGATGAGTTCTAGGGAGGTTTTGATTGAGTCGTAAAAATCGCCATCGAGAAGCGCAAAGCAGATTTCGTTTGGTAAATCTTCTGGTTTTAGGTCGGAGAACCAAGCCTTTTTGATGACGGGTTTTGGCAAATTGGCTTTGGCGAATTTTGTGATGACTTCGGCTTTAGTGCAAAATAGTTCGCCTTTTTGGAAACTTTCGCCAATGGCAGAAAGGTCTTCTTTGGATTTTTCGGGAAGGCCAGAAAAACTATCGTAAAGCCATAGCTTTTTGTTGATTAGTTTTTCGGGTCCTGTCGCTCGGTCCGCCCCCAAAATTTTTTCCTGAATTATATTCTTCACTTGCTTATCTTGTTGATTGCTTAATTCAGTAAAAACATTTTTGGGGCAGCCCCGCCTCGCGCCACCCGAAAAAATCGCCAACACTTTTGCGATTTCGATGGAAGTTTCGCCTTTGTAGCAGCCGAGTTCGACGATGTCGCCCTTTATATTCGCATCGAGAACTTTTTTGAGTTCGGCAAGGATTACCGCAAGAGATTTATCTTCGATTTGTTTCATTTGGGTTTGGTTTAGCCGAGGGTGTTTTCAACTTTGATTGAAGGGCCTTGGGTGGTTGAGACGGAGATGGATTTGACGAAAGCACCTTTGATGGTGGTTGGTTTGACGGTTTTGAGGCTATCAAGGACGGCGTTGACATTTTGCGAGAGTTTTTCGGCGCCAAAGGAAACTTTGCCGATTGCGAGGTGGACGATGGCTTGTTTGTCGACGCGGTATTCGATTTTGCCGCCTTTGGCTTCTTCGACGGCCTTCTTTAGATCCGTTGCAACGGTGCCGGTCTTTGGGTTTGGCATTAAGCCTTTTGGCCCGAGCAGGCGTGCGTATTTACCGAGTTTTGGCATGTAGGCTGGCAATGTTATCAAAATGTCGAAGTTGATTTCTTCTTTGTCCAATTGCTTCAAGAAGGTTTCGTCGCCCTTGATGTCGGCTTTTAGGTCTTTGAGTTGATCCTCTGGGGCGAAAACGGCGACACGAACGGTTTTGCCGTTGCCGTTGGGTAATTTGACGGTGGCACGGATGTTTTGGTCGGCTTGGCGAGGGTCAACATTGAGACGGAAATGGACTTCGACGCTGGCGTCAAACTTGCTTGGGTTGGTTTCGGTTGCCAATTTGACGGCTTCATCCATGGCATAGACTTTTTTGGCGTCGATTTTCTCGGCGACTTTGCGGTAGTTTTTGCCGCGGCGAGCCAATTTGCTGCGGGTAACGGGCCTTGGACCCTTTTTCTCAGGTTCTTCGGTTTTAGCAATTGCAGCGCGCTCTTTGCGTTCGACTTCGGCAGCTTCTTCCTCTATGACCCTTTTGCTGCGTTTGCCGGCCTTGGCAAAGGTTTCCTCTGCGATTTCAGCGGATTGATCCTGTGCGATTTCTGCTGCTTCAACAGCATCCAAAATTGCTTCGGCTTTTGATTCTTCTTTTTTGACCATTGTTTGAGCCTTTCTGTGGTGTTAGCGGATTTTCGTCCTCCCACGGTTAAAATTATATAATGTTATTATATCACACTTTGGATAAAAATGCAAGGAAACCCCCTCGGTTTTCCGCAGCTATTGCCGCGTACTAGAGGGGGAAGTCCCAAGATTAATTTTGTTGAAATGACAAGGACATTTGCACGCTGTGCGCAGTTACTTCATGCGACACTTCCTTAGAGATGCGATAGCCGGTTTTCTCTATATGCTCTGTGCGAGAAACGGTTCTCTTGAATGGGCCGAAGCCTGACTTTGTTTCCGTAGTTACTGTCTCCAGCCATTTGTCGAACTCCCAATAACGGAGCGTCATTTGCCCTTCGCTGGCATGGTTGTCCAAAAGGCGTTGATTGACCTTTTCGTAAACCTTGGCAGCGTCTTGGTATTTGCTGTTAGAAACGAATGTGCCGACACCGGCGATGTGGAGAGTGTAGTTATAGTATCTCTTGTTTTCCATGGTAATTTCCTCCTTTAATTTAATGCACTGAAGAGCGCATTTATGATTTGACTGCCAATGTTGCTAATGAACGAAGTGATTGCGTCGTTCTTGGTTAATGCTACTAAAAGCATTCCTGCTGAAAACACTGCGATTGCCACAATGTTGATAGCCTTGCGGGAAAGGTTGAAATTAGACATAGTGATGTCCTCCATTTTCAATATTTTTGACTTGGGTAATTTACGAGTAAATGATTTTTTCGTTCTCACGAAAAAATCTCGGTATATACCGAGAACAGTCTCAGATGATACCTATTTACTAATTTTATAACCGTTCTTGCGATTGGTTATGCTTCTATTATATCCCGCTTTCACGGTATATAATGGTTTGTAAGTTGATTTGAAAGCAAGCTTTCATCAACTTACATCCCTATTATAGCACACGTTGCCTGAAAAGTCAAGCGTTTTGGCACATTTGTGGGATTTTTTGGAGTATTACAGATGATGGAGGTTGTTTTGCTTTATGCTTATGCTGTAAAATTTACATTTTAGGTGGGTTTTTATTGCCTTTTGAAATGGTTTTTGATAGAATAATTTCATGGGTTTTGGCTTGTTAATTGAGCCACACCGGGCTTCCACCCGTCGTTGTGGCTTCGTTAAATAGGATTTCTAGGGTTTAAGAAGCCAAGAGAGGAGGAATGTATGATTGAGTTAAATCTATTCAATATAGTCGCAATTCGGATTACATTATTTCCGAAAAAGAATATTCGCTAGATAACTAACGAATATTCACCCATAACTTTTGAGAAGTTATCCTAGAACGGCTTCTCTATGAAATTATTATACATTAAACAAAACCAAAAGTCAAGCACTACTGGGCAAATTGGCTTGCAAATTTTTGGCGTAGATGATAGAATTGAAGTATTAAGGTTATTGGGGTGTGGAGAATAGGGGTTTGATGAAGAATCTGTTTGATTTGAGTGGGAAGGTGGCGATTGTGACTGGCGCAGGGAGTGGATTGGGGAGGCGGTTTGCGCAGGTTTTGGCGGCGGCGGGGGCGAATTTGGCGCTGGTGGATAGGAATGACGATGGGTTGGTGACGACCGAGGCGTTGGTTGAGGGCGATGGGATTGAGGTTTTTAGCGCGAAATGTGATGTTTCGGATCGTGAGAGCGTGAAAAAGACAGTGGCGGAGATTAAAAAGCAGTTTGGGCGGATTGATATTTTGGTGAATAACGCGGGAGTGGCAACGGTTGGGGCTTCGCATGAGCATGATGATGACGAGTGGGATAAAGTGATAAATGTGAACCTGAACGGAGTATTTTTCATGAGCCGTGCGGTCGGGAAAATTATGGTGAAACAGAAATATGGGAAGATTGTGAATATGGGGTCGATTCATTCGAATGTGGCGATGAGCGGGCTGCCGATTACGGCGTATTGCACGAGCAAGGGCGGGGTGTTGATGATGACGAAGGCGCTGGCGGCAGAGTGGGCGCGATATGGGATTACGGTGAATGCGATTGGGCCGTCGTATTTCAAGAGCGCGATGACGAAGGGGGTTCTCGGGAGCAAGGAGTTCCAGAGGACGCTGGAAAATATGTGTCCGATGGGGAGAGTTGGCGAAGAGGGCGAATTGGATGGGGCTTTGCTGTATTTTGCATCTGATGCGTCGAGCTTTACGACGGGGCAGCTTTTGAGCGTTGACGGGGGTTGGACGGCGTTGTAGAGTATGATATACTGGTAATATGGATGCTAGGGAAGAGATAAAGAGTCGGTTGGCGGTGGAGGATGTTGTTGGGTGGTATTTGGAGGTGAAGCGGGCAGGGAGGAACTTGAAGGCGCTTTCGCCGTTTACGAGTGAGAGGACGCCGAGTTTGATGATTTCGCCGGATAAGCAGATGTGGTATGACTTTTCGAGCAATCAGGGCGGGGATATTTTTACGTTTGTGATGAAGATTGAGGGATTTTCGTTTCCGGAGGCTTTGGAGTTTTTGGCGGGGAAGGCGGGAGTTGACCTCGCAAAATATGGACGTGCGACGGGGGGGAAGGAGCTGACGGAGAAGCGATTACGGTTGCTGAATTGCTTGAAAATGGCAACAAAGTATTTTCAGATTGTGATGACGAAAACGCCGGCGGCGATGGATTATGTGTTTTATAAGCGGAATATGAATCGGGCAACGGTGCAGGATTTTAAGATTGGGTATGCGTCGGACGAGAAAGATGGATTGAAGAAGTTTTTATTAGGGAAGGGATTTGCCGAGGAGACTTTGCGGGAGGCGGGATTGTTGAACAGATTTGGCGGGGATTTGTTTCGGGAGAGGATGATGATTTCGCTGATGGATGGGAGTGGAGAGGTGATTGGCTATACCGGGCGGACGATTGCGGTGGTTTCGGAACTCGATAAAAAATTGGGCAAAAATGAGGGTCCGAAATACTTGAACACGCCGGCGACTTTGCTTTATGATAAAACACGGCATATTTTTGGGCTGTCGCAGGCGAAAACGGCGATTCGTGAGAGCGGGTTTTGTGTGATTGTGGAGGGAAATATGGATGTGATTTCGTCGCATCAGGCGGGATACAGGATGGCGGTGGCGACGGCGGGAACGGCGATGACGAAGCAACATTTGAGCAGTTTGGCGAAATTGACGACGGATATTCGGTTGGCGTATGATGGGGACAAGGCGGGGCGCGAGGCGACGGAGCGAGCGGTGGAGATTGCGAGCGAGATTGGTCTAAGTTTGACGATTGTGGATGATTACATGGGGGCGAAAGATGCTGATGAACTGATACAGCGGGGGGCGGCGCTTTGGGGTGAGGCGATCGCGCATCCGAAGCCGGCGGTGGAGTGGATTTTGGAGAAATATAAGGCAGGATTGGACTTGAAGTCGCCAGTTGGGAAGAAGAATTATAGTGATGTGGCAACGAGGTTGATTGAAAAATTGCAGGATCCGGTGGAAAAGGAGCATTATATGAAATTGGTGGCGCATGAGATTGATGCGTCGACAGATGCGATGAGCAAAAAGATGGCGATGGTGAGTGGCAAGGCGGCTTCGCGAGTTCGTCGTCCCAGATTGCAAGATCATTTGGAAAAGATGAGTAAGATTACGGATTTGGAATTATTAAGCGTTATACGACAAATGATGTCGGTTTTGATTATTTTTTATAATTTAGGGGAGAAACTTGACAATTCGGAGAATAAAGCATATAATGAATTAAACGTTTTGCGATTTGGCGGAGAAAACCGCTATGGTAATTTTGAGAAAGAAGATTTGGAGATTGAGTTCCGAAATCTCGTGCAAAAAGCAAAGTTGATTACCGCAAAAAATCATCAAAAAGATTGGCAGAACTTATTAAAAATCGCCGAGGAACGGGGGGACGTGGCGATGACTGGGGAGATTTTGGGGAAATTAAATAATTTAATGAGGAGTAAAAATGGCGAAAGATGAAGATTTGATAGATGAGATTTTGAGCGGTGAGGACGAAATTATTCCGGATTTAGATGAGCCGATTGACTTGGCGGGTGAGCCAGAGATTGATTTGAGCGACGAAGACTTGGATTTGGACGACGATGAGATCATTGAAGCGCCGATTTATACAGATTTGAGCGACGACTCGGTGCGAGTTTATTTGCGCGAGATTGGAAAGATACCTCTTTTGTCGAGCGAGGAGGAGTTTGAGCTGTCGAGCAAGGTGGCGGCAGGCGATGAGAAAGCCAAGGAAAAGATGATTGAGTCGAACATGCGATTGGTGGTTTCGATTGCCAAGAGATATTCGGGGCGAGGTTTGGATTTCTTAGATTTAATCCAAGAGGGAAATACGGGGTTAATCAAGGCGGTGGACAAATTTGATCCGGAAAAGGGGTTTAAGTTTAGCACTTATGCGACGTGGTGGATTCGGCAGGCGATTACGCGCGCGCTGGCTGATCAGGCGAGGACGATTCGTATCCCTGTGCATATGGTGGAGACGATTAACAAATTGGCGAAAACGCAAAGGCAACTGACGCAGGAATTAAACCGAGAGCCGACGAATAAGGAGTTAGCGGAGAAGATTGGAATGCCGGTGAAAAAGGTTGAGGCGATCTTGCAAACGCGGCAAGAGATTGGGTCGCTGGACGCCAGCGTGGGCAAGGAGAGTTCGAGCGGCGAGGATGAGACGACTTTGGGGGATTTTATACAAGACGAAGCGCACGCTACACCAGAGGAGGCGACGCAGTCGATTTTGTTGCACGAGAAAGTTGAGGGGATTTTGGATAAATTGTCCGATCGTGAGCGCAAAATTGTGGCGCTGAGATTTGGTTTGGACGGGGAGAGAATGCACACCTTGGAGGAAGTAGGTGAGGAGTTCGCCGTGACGCGTGAGCGAATTCGCCAGATTGAGGTGAAAGCGATTGAGAAACTGGCGAAAGATAAGGACGTGATGAAACTGAAGGAGTATTTGGGGGATTAGGGCTTGACTTTTGGTTTTTTATTTGGTATATTAGAGGTAGCTGATGCGTTGCTCGGGGTTTTTCGTCCTGATGTGATGTGAAATGATGCAAAAATAAAAAGCGAAAATTAAAACAAAGCATTTTGTGCCCCACGGGTGGGCACGCAGCAGTTAGAGAATCCATTTTTAGAGTAAGGGGTGATGTCCTTATGACGAAGATGGATTTTTGCATTTGACTTTTGGTTTATGATAATGTATTATTAAGGTAATATAATAAGTTGGAGGTGAAAATGGTGGCGGAGAAAAAAACGGCAACGGCGAAAGTGGTGAAACCGCGGAAAGTGGCGGCTAGAAATAAGATTAAGACGTTTGATATTTCGGGATATGTGAACGCGCATTGGGGCGGATTTATGTTTCGGGCGGTGTTGGCTCTTGCGTTTGGAGTTTATTGTTTGTTTGTGCCAGAAGGCGTCTTGTCGATTTTGACAGGGATTTTGGCAATTGGATTGCTGTGTTTGGGCTTGTTCGAGCTAGTGCGGTCGCTCGTGCTATACAAAAGGGGTGCGTCGTTTGGGTTTGCGCTGGTTTCGGGCGGGCTGGAAGTGGTCTTTGGGGCGTGGTTAATGGCGAATGCGGAAGCGAGATTTGAGATTTTGGCGGTGATTATTGCTTTGATTGCGATTGCGCGAGGGTTGTTTGACTTGTTCATTGCGGTCAAGCGGACGGGTGATGCGGCGGACAGGTTTACTTGGGTGGTTTCGGGGTTGCTGGGGATTTTGCTCGGGATTTTGATTTTCGTGGTGCCAAGTTTCGGTTGGGCAACCAATATCGCGATTATCTGGATTTTTGGCGTGTATTTGCTGGTGGTTGGGTTGTCGAATGCCTTTTATGCGTTACATTTGCGGGAGAAAAGTAAGAAAAAAAGCAAGCGAGCGTAGATAAATGGTTGATTTAGGCAGTTTCTATCAGGGAATTGGCGTGGTTGTGGTTTTGATTTTGCTAGGATTTTTCCTGAGCAAAATCAAAGTGTTGAATGATGTGGCGGTCAAGGCGATTACGAATTTGTTGCTTTCGGTGGCGCTGCCGATTGCTTTTATGCGATCATTTCCGGCGAGTTTTAGCGTTGATGCGGGGAGGATGTTCGTTTGGGGGATTGGTGCGGCGGCTTTGCTTTTTGCGATTTTGATCCCACTTGCGCAAGTGTTTTTCCGCGGAAAGTCGGATAATTATGAATACAAGTTTGCGTTTTTGTTTAATAACACTTCGTTTATTGGTTATCCGTTGGTTAGTGCAGCGTTCGGGTTGGAGGGGATGACGGTTTATGCGGGATTTATGTTGGTTTGGACTTTGGTGGTTTTCACTTATGGCGTGAAATTGTTTAATCGCAAATTTGGATTTCGTGATGTTATCAAAAGTTTGGTAAATCCAAATGTGATTGGAATTGTGGCGGGAGCTACGATGTTTTTATGTTCGTTCCAAATGCCAGCGTTTGGTAACAAATTGTTCGGGACGATTGCGGGAGTTACAACGCCGTTGTCGCTGCTTTGCGTTGGATTCATGCTTTCGGAGGCTCGGTTGGTGACGATTTTCAAGCGGTGGCGAGTGGTGATTGTTTGCATTTTGCAACTGATTGTGCCGCCAGTTTTGACTTATTTTGTGTTGAAGTTGATTGGTGCGCCTTTGGTGGTGATTCAAGTTGCGGTTTTGATGGAAGCTTTGCCAACGGCGGCGCTGCTCGGGTTGTTTACGAAAAAATATCGTGGTGGCAAACATTTGGCTTCTGAAGCGGGGGAAATTGTGGCGTTAAGCACGATTTTGTCGCTTGTGACTGTGCCGATATTGGTGAATTTGCTAGTTATTTGATACATCCGACGTCTTTTAGATCTTGTCTTGTCGCTCCGTTATCCTGCAATTCTTGACACTCGCTACTGGGCATTACATCGCCCGGAAGGATAAAATTAATGAAGGCATGAAGCAGGACATATAAAATTAGCCCGATCACAATGTTGAACATCATCGTCTTGGCCAACTTCGTTTTTGATTCGTCTCCGCCCGCCGTTGTATAGATAATCGCTGCGATCACAAAGCCCAGCACCGCTATAATTCCAACGCCCCAAGTTAGGATATGTAAGATTAGGTTGAGTATGCCCCAAACACCACCACGCGGATCCATGCAAGCGTCATAGAGAATTGTTGTTCCTTGCGCGCAATTGATGAGTCGGTCATATTCTTTGCATAATCTATTTATGGCATCATTGGAAAAAAAGTTTATGACGCCATTGATAATGTCAGGAAAGCAGGTAAGTGGTAAACCTTCGGCGGCACAAGTGACACGATGGACTAGATAGCCGTCGACCGGCTTGAGTGGGTTTAGTGATGCAATTCGTTCCGCCAAGAAGCTTCGGCAATAATCTGGTAGCGCGAGTGCGGCCGCCCGACACTCTGCCGTTCTTGATGTGTCTCTATTAGATGATGGTAAGCAGCCAGCGTCCAGTTTTGGTGCAGAGGCTGCGTTTGCATTGCATGTTAACAAAAACACTGCCACGATAATGGTTAAAATCGCAATGATCCAAAAAACCAGCTTTTGCTCGCGCGTTTCTCCTCTTTTTTCCCTATTCATTGAGCCCAGTCCTTTCTGGCCGCAAGTAAAAAGCGACCACATGTTGGTCGCTACAACCTACACAAACCGAGTTTTAGAGCTCAATTTGCAACACATGGTCGCGTTTTATGCTCTAAATACCCAAATTTGTGTCTCGGTAATTGTAGATTGTAGCTCTTTTACTATATCACATATACTTAACATTTTCAAGCCTCATTTCGTGGAAATCGAAGGTTACTACATGGAAGTTATTTTTTATTAGGTTTGGGTCTGTTTTTGTAGTTATGAATAGATAGGCAGACTAAGAAAGTGGCGATAAGTATGGCCGCAAAAATAATTACAAAATCATGAGCGAGGAAGGCGTGGTCGCCGATGTAGATAACGCCTGCATTGGGAGCATCGGGGCCGATGATGGTTGTGGCTTGGTAGTCAACATAAATGGACACGACATCATAAATCGTGTTCGGGTCGGAGGAGTCTGTGAAAGTGGCGGTGAACTCGTAATTGCCGATACCGTGAGAGAGAACGGAGGAGAAATCGAAAGTGTCGGTTGTGGCGGTGGTTTTGGTGAAAGTATAAACAACGTTACCTTCGCGGTCGGTGATGGTGATGATACCAGGACCGGCGACTGTGACGATGAGCGGGAGATTGGAGGATTTGGTAATGTAAGGATTATCGAGAGAGCCGTTGCCGCCAGATGGATTCTTTGGAGCGAAAGTTACGATTTTTTCACGCAGAGGAATTGTTAATTGGACAGTTTGATCAAAGCTAGTGGAATTAGCGTCTGGCATGGCGATGCCCTCGGATTTTTACGATGACGAAAATGATGGCGATTGCGGCAATAAGGATGATGAACCAGAGCCAGATTGGGATGAGGACAACGATTTTAGTGGCAGTGTGGGTTTCGCCGAGATAGGAGGTTTCCAAAATGAGGCGGTAAATGCCGACGGGAGATTTATTCCAAACCAAATCAACGGTGCGTTCGGTGTCGGGGAAAATGGTTTTGGGTGTGTCGATAACTTCGTCAACGGAATTGCCGAAAAGTCCAATAATCTGCAAGCGAGATTGAGCGGCGAAGTCGGTGTTGCCGTCGTTTTTAACGGTGACAGAAGTGGCGGTTTGCTCGACGCCCTCGTCGTTCGTGATAATGTTTTGCCAAATGCGTTTGGTGATTTCGCCTTTGTCGATCGTGTTGCCGTTGATGTTAGCATAAACCAAGGAAGCGATGCGGCGGATGGCAACGACTCCGCTAGCATCGGCAGGTGGGACGGTTTCGGCCATGATACTGGCGTATTGGCCACCGGCCGGAACGCTAGCGGGAACGTTGATGGTGAAGTTAATAATTTTAGATTGGGACGGTTCGAGATAAAACTCGGTTTCGCCGTCGAATGAAATCCAACGCGAGATTTGCGTGTAGTCGTTTCCACGATCAAAGACGTTGACGGAATAGTCATTGGCGACGGTGTAGGGCGTGGAGGAAACTTTGATTTCATAGCCGACCGTGCCGGAGTTGACAACCGTGATTTCGGCGGATTTGCTTTGGTTGGGAGAAAGTTCCAAACGCTGCTGGGCAGGTTTGACCGAAAGGCTGATGGTCGGCTCACTGATCTCGTCAGCTGCTACGGATGGGACCGTCCCTAATGACAGCAACGCGGTTGTCATTAGGGTAAAAGCCGTAAATAAAACGAAAAACTTTTTCATGGTTAATTATTATGATTTACGGTTGAACGCTCGCGGTGTAGGTTACTTGGTTAGAGTAGGTGATGCCAGATTCCAAGTTATAGTCTACGACCGCGCCATAGTTGACGTAGACAGTTGTTGAGCCAGCTTGCGTAGTTGCGGTCATCAAGTCGGCTGGGCTTGATGATGCGGGAACTTGACTAAAAGTTGAGGCTACGGTCGGGATATCCGTGGAAGACGAACCGACATAGTAGCCCCACTGGTTAGCGGTGAGGGTTCCGGAGGCGCCAGCGATGACATCGGTTGTTGATGCCGTTGTGTCAAAAAGTGCGCCGTTTTTGGCGTCGGTGGAGATCATCGACAGCGTCAGGCCGTAGCCGGTAGCATTGTTGCTGGCAACAGTGATTGGCACAGCGGTCGTGCCAAAACCACCGCTGGACGGATCAACTGCAATTGTAACTGGGCTACCCGCCGTGCTAGATATGGTGATAACCGAGTTGGTTGTAACTTGGACGGTTTGGTTCCAAGTGGCTGGATCAACCGCGAAGACTGGCGTGGCAACTAAAGCTGCTACGCCGACTGCTGCGACCCCAGCAATGAATGATTGATTGATTGATTGATTGATTGATTTCATTTTGTTTCCTTTCGTTTATTTTTTGTATTTAATTGGTTTTATGTTTTTATTATACAGTATGGAAAAGTGTTTGTCAAGTCCTCTTACCAGATGCCGAGCATAGCGCGGAAGCCCATGTAGCCTTGGGCGGCACCGGCAGAGTTGGATTGGGAGAAAATACCGTTGAGGACGGTCGCGCTACAAGCACAACCGCCACGGATGGCATATTCGTAGTTTGAGCTTGAGAGAGGGAAGCGAGAGTAATTGCCGTTCCAGCTTTGGTCGGTTGTGACGGATTGGACGGTGGTGGTTTCGTAGTTGGCTTGGCCGCCGCAGAGTGTCCAGTTACAGGCGTCGTAGCCGAAGTAGGTTTGGTCAGAGCTACCGCTCCAAGCGGGTTTTGTTCCGAAGGGGGTTGAGGAATAGATATTGCCATAAGGTAAGGTGAACATGGTGGTGATGGCGCTGTTGGTGACGTTATTGTAGTTGGCGGCGACGTAGTCGTAGGCGCCACCGCTCATATCGTAGACGCCATAGATGCTACCCGTGGTGCTGGCGAGCATGCCGATGGAGCCAGAGTAACCGTGAGTGGTGTCGGTGGTGCTGGTGCCACAGGCATAAGGACTTTGGACGGTCGTCGAATTTAGGGTGACAGAGGATCCATAAGTGCCGGTGCCGCCGGAAGATTGAGGTCCGCAGCCAGTACGACCGGCTAGGGCATTGTAGCCGTTGCTGCCTTGGCCGTCTTGGTCGGACGAGGCGCCGTTGTAATTGTCATAAATGAGGTTGGATTGGACGCTGTTATAGCCGGCGCCGAAAACACTAGCAGCGAGATAGGCGACGGCACCCCACTGGGAATTGTTGGCCATATTAGTTTTTGCAGCGGCCAAGTTGTGATTATTCTGGGTAATGCTGGTGCCACTACCACCGGTGTTACTGGAGTCTGCCACACCCATAGATTTACCCATATCATAAAAGGTGCCGATGGATTCTTGAATATTGGTAACTTGGTTAGGCTTGATTTGCGGAGCCGTTCTTGATCCGCTGGTCTCAAATTTGGCAAACCAAAAACCGTTGAGTTCGGTTGAACCAAAAGTGAAAGCAGGATGAGTTCCCCAAGTAGTGCCGGTGGCGGCGCCGTAGGTGCGGGAAATGCCACACCCCGTGCGGTAATCGTAAGCCGTAAAGGTGGTAGAGGCGGGCGCAGTGTAGCAAGCCGCGTTGGAAGTGGTTGAGCTGGATGGCGCTTGCGGAATTTTCTTGGTGGTTGCGGCGGTCTCGAAATTGATGGAGAAGTTTTGGGCGGCGACCGGAGCGTTGAAGGCAAAATAGCGAGGGACTTCGTAGGCGAAGCGGGGGATATAGACCCAATAACCAAGAACATCGGCCTCGGGGATATTCGTGCCGACTGTGGCATAATCTCGGAAATATTGGAGAGCAGTGAGGGTTGGGGAGGTGGTTCCACCGTTGGCGTTGTATTTGACAGCGGTGTTGTTGAGAGTAACGGCGTTGGCCCATTGTTTATTGGTGTAGGAGCACCAGTTTGAGTTACTGGCGATTGTCCACGATGGATAGCCAGCCGAATCGGTTGCTCCGTTGTAATAAACTGGGATCATATTGGCGTCGCGGTTGATTTGGATATTGGCAGTGGTTGGGTCGGTGTTCCAGCAAGCGTTTGCAAAAGGAGTTTTGTAAGTGAAGCTCTGTGGAAGAGTGGCAAGACCGCCGTAGCCATTGACGGAAACGTCGTAAACTCCGGCTGGGTTGGGCGGCGTTGTGCAGGTGGCGGTGGTGTTGTTGACAACGGCGAAGAAAGTGCAGGGAACGCTGTTGATGGCGATATTGGTGATGAAAGGATTGTTGGGAGTGCCAAAGTTGTTTCCGGTTAGGTTAACGACAGAGCCGCCGGCTGGCGTATCAATATTAGACGAAACGGAAGTAAGAGTTGTAGCGGGGATAGGATCAACGCTAGCAGTAACAGCAATTTGACCAGTATAAGTACAATCTGGCTGAGAGAGATCGACTTTGGCACCGATCCAAAGTTTGAGTCGATCGGCAGTAGTAGCGATAGTATTGGATTGGATAATAGCCGGCGTAGTCGGAACGGATTGGAATTGAGTGGGCGCGTCCCAAGTAATGTTGTAACCCCATTGGTTATTAGAGAGCGCAGAAAGTGTGGAGGCGGCCGGGGCGAGATAATAATTATTGTTATTGGAGGCGGTGCATGTAAGATTGGCTGATGAGGCGTTGAGAGTTGTGCTATAACCGGTTGGATTTGAGGTAGTTGTGGTGACGGTGGCGCAATCGGTGCCGAGAGTGCCGGCGGCGGTAGGCAAGATGTTGATGCTAAAACTGGATGCGCTGCAATAAGCCTCGCTCAATGCGATTGATGGCGAAACTGAGCCTTGCGTCCATGGCACTCGAATTGGATCGCTGGAGCCAGCGCCGTTGTTAGAGGTGATGATGGTGCAATAACTTCCGTCCGCCAATATGTTCGGGAGCTGGATGGAGATGTTGGCGTCGCCGTTGCTGTCGGTGGCGATAGTGATGGTTGTGGCACTGGTATCGCCGGATGGATAAGTGACCAAGATAGTATTAGTGATAGTCTGGCCGCCGTTGACGTTGGAGGCGATTGTAACGGTATTATTGACTTGCGTGCCGTCGTTGGCAGTGAGATTGATGACGGAAGTGGTGGAGCCGTCGGGATTGGTTGTTGTGCTGCCAGTTGATGAAGTGCGCGTTCCATCCGAAGAGGTGGTTGCGATCATAGCAGTTGAGCCGTCGGAGTTGATGCCGATAGAGGCCGAGACAACGTTGCTACTGCTTGGGTCGGTAGTGGACACGTTAAGCGATGGGGCGCCACCAGATGCGGAAGAGACTACAACAACAGAGGCGGGGAGGTCGTTGTTGACGCAACTCTCTTGATCTTGGTTAGAAACAGTAGTATCGCCATCGCTCGGCGGAGTAATAACGACAGTGCCAGTGCCGTTATCAACACCGGAACTATCGGGCGGAGTGGATGGGGTGGCCGTGTCGTTACCGGAGCCAGGCAAAGTGCCGTTGAAAGCGAAAACTTTGTTAGTTTTGCCAGATGAGTTGCTGGTGTCGATGGTGTAAGCCCATTGGTTTTGCGTGTTGATGGAAACCATGTCAAGATTGTTGAGTTGACCAAGTGTTGTTGAAGTGTTGGTCATTGGGGCGATCATTGTAACGAAATTACCGTTTTTGTCGAGCTTGATGAGGGAGGCGGAGTTGTATTGCCCGCTCATAATGACGCCGAAAGAACCAGAGAGGTAGATGTTGCTAGCGGAGTCTGCGTTGATGGAGGTTATGGTGTATATTGAGGCGGAGTCGGAGACATTGAGGCCGGTAACGTTGGGCGGTGCGACAGGTGTGATGGCGCCAGAAGTGGAATCAATACTGACGACGTTGTAGGTTTTGCCGCTGATTTGGAAATAGCCGGAAGCGAACCAAGTGCCGTTGGGCGCCGCAACGACGTTTTGGACGGTGTAAGAGTCGCCGTTACTTTGGCCGTTGGTGCGCATATAGAACTTGGGAGTATCGGTTTGCGGGTTGCCCGAACCGCCAGTGAATGCAGACATATTTATGAGAGCGATGCCGTAGGTGTTGCCAGTGGAGCCGTCTTGGAATTGGCCGGCGACTAAAACATTGCCCGTGGTTTGGTCGATGGAAGGGGAGCCGACGGCGTTGCCAGTCCATTTGCCGTTGGGGATGGCAAGTGTGGTGGGGACGGAAGTGCTGCCAGCGATACCGTTGTACATATTGACAAGGGCGCCGCTAGGAGCAGTCAAAAAGATAAGGTCACTCCCGCCGATGACACCGGTGGTCATGCCTTGCGGCTTGCTGTTTGGAAAGCCGTATTGAGCGGTGTTAACGTTGATATTAACAAGACCTTGATAAGTAAACGTGCCGTCGAGGTTGTCCTTGAAAACAGAAATCTCACGCCATGTGTTGGCGTCGGCGCCCGGCATGCCGGAGCTGTCGTTGTAGATATAGACGAGGTTTTGGGAAGTGAGATAAGAGATCATTATTGGGTTGACGAGGTCGCCATTATTGGCGTAGGCGGAAGCGATATTGCCAACATTGCCGACAAAAGTGTAGCCAGATGTGTCGATGGATGCCGCGAAACCGCTCTTGCGCAAACGTGCAGCGACTGGCGTAAGCGAAACGACAAGCAAGACGGCAACAATTACGAACCAAAATAATCTTGTTTTGATAAACGGACACCTAACCCTATTCATATATTATTATAATACTAGAAAAGATTTGATTTTGCAAGTAAAATGTCCGATTGTATGATTGATTCGGTTGTGTGTTTGGCGAAATTATGATATAATGCGTGTGTGCGGCGCCATAGCTCAGTTGGAAGAGCAGAGGACTTCTAAGCCTAAGGTCGCAGGTTCGAACCCTGCTGGCGCTACCATATTAAAAATGCTACCATGGGATTATTGCGTTGGTTTTGGCTAGGATTGTGCCAATGGCAATGCCGAGAGATATGATTGTTGTGATTATGATGATTGATGCTATGATGTTAGGTTTGTTTCTGTATCTGGTCACGAGTTCCTCCTTAAAACTAAAAACGACACCGCAAGGTGTCTAATCCATTCACAGAAGTAGGGTCAAGCCCTAAATTGCTTATGCGGCGTCGTTTTATTGACTTGACCGCACGGGTTTTGACCCACGTGCTACTTCTGTATATTAGATTAGACATAATCAGTATAACACGGAAAAAGCGTTTTTGCAAGATTCGTGTTCGCGCTATTTGCAATTTTCCTTGATTTATGCTATAATTAGGTATTTAATCGTAAATAAAACAATATGAAGGGGAGGTGGTTCTATTGAGGAACCTTATCAAGGAGCGCGGGGGAACTGCTGTCGGGATTGTCGTCATCGTTGGGGCTGTGGCTTGGCTGGCGCTTGCTGTGGACGTAGTGTTTATGGTGGCGTTTTGGCTGGTGATAGCGGTAGTCGGCTTTTTCGAGCTAGGTATGCTCGACAACTTGCTTCCAAAAGAGATGCCCTTGAGGCAAAGCAATGCCGTATATGCGGAAAGTAATATATGGTTTGTGGGACAAGCGGTGGTTATTTGGTTATCGCTGACTGCACGAGGGATAATTTGCTTGCTGGTGGTGTTGGTTTTTGTGTGGGTTGTTGATGCCGCGTCAATGGTAATTGGCAGAAAGTTCGGTAGAAAAGACCCAGAACACCCGCTGTTTGCCAGCAGTCCGAATAAAACCCGCGCAGGCGTGGCTGCAGGAATTGTAGCGGGCATATTACTCGGTTTGCTAGCAGGCTATATTGTGTCTTTGATGGAAGGGGAAATAACATTAGAAGTGTTGTTACTTCCGTTATTCGGCGCGCTATTGGCAGTAGTCGGAATGTGTGGCGACTTGCTGGAGAGCAAATGCAAACGCTTGGCTGGCATCAAAAATTCGGGCGACACATTGCGCGATGCGGGTTACGCTCCAGTGCGAGCTATCGAGAGATTCCTCGGAAATCACGGCGGGGTGTTGGACAGGTTTGACAGTTTCTGGCCGACGCTTATACTTTTCATGGTTGTTGGTAAGATTTTTCATTTCATATGAAAAATCTTACGGGAAAGCGCCCATAAAATGGGCGCTTTTTTCGTTTTGTCTTTTTTGGAGTTTTGTGGTAAAATGTAGATATGGAAATGTTGAAAAAAATGTTAAATGAGATTATTTTGGGTGAGTTTGGGGTGGATTTTGACGCCAGTATTATTTTGGAGAAGGAGAAATTTGGGGATTACTCGACAAATGCGGCGATGATTTTGGCGGGGAAGTTGCACAAAAATCCTCGTGAAATTGCTTTGGCGATTATTGCGAAAATGCCGAGTGAGGTTGCGGCGGAAATTGCTGGGGCTGGGTTTATAAACTTCACGCTTCCGGCTGCTTTGGTTTTTCGTGAAGTTTCCGAAAAATGGAATGAGAAATATGGCGAAAACAATTCGGGAAATGGCAAAAAGGCGATTGTGGAATATCCGAGCCAAAACATGGCGAAACCGTATTCGGTCGGGCATTTGCGGCCGGGAACGCAGGGCGCAGCGGCGGCAAATATTTTGCGCGCGAACGGTTGGGAGATTATTACGGATAACCATTTGGGGGATTATGGAACGCCGTTTGGGATTTGGGTTGTGGGATTCTTGCGACTGTCAGATGATGCTCGACTTGCGGAGGGCGGAGTTTATGAACTTGGGCGGATTTATATTGAAATGAAAAAAATACTAAAAGATGCTTCTAACTTTTCTTTTTCAGAAAAAGAAAAGTTACCAAAAGAAAAAATAGAGGACAAAAATTCTCCGGACGCGACCGTGCGAATTTTTGATAATAAATCTTTAGCGGAAGAAGTGCAAGATTGGCTGTTGAAATTGGAAAAGGGCGATGCAGAGGCAGTGGAATATTCGCGCAGGTTTAAGGAGATTTCGCTGGCACATATTCATGAAGTTATGCGTCGATTGGGACTTGCGACAGATTTGGAATTGGGTGAAGCGTTTTTTGCGCCGATGGGAAAAGAGTTGGTTGAAAAGTATGTTGATTTGGGCGTTTTTGTGAAAAACGAAGACGGAAGCGTGGTTTGCACATTGGACGAGTTTGGAATTGAGACGCCGATTTTGTTGCAAAAGTCGAATGGTGCGGCACTTTATGCGACAAATGATTTGGCAACCTTGGTTTATCGTGAGGAAAACTTTGCGCCGGACAAGGTGGTTTATGCTGTGGGAGCGGAGCAAAAGTTTTATTTTGAGCAACTTTTTGCGATGGCTCACAAACTTGGGATCGAGACGGATTTGGTGCATTTGTGGTTTGGGACGATTGACCAAATGACGGATGGAAAACGCGAAAAGATGTCGTCACGCAAAGGCGTGGTGCTAATGGAAGAACTGCTGGATGAAGCCGAGGCGCGAGCAAGAGCGATGATTAGGAGTGCGGAAGATGCTTCCGACGGTGTTTCTTCGAAAAATGTTTCCGACGAGGATATTCGGAGGATTGCGACTGGGGCGATTAAGTTTGCGGATTTTGTGGCGGACAGGAAAATGGGGATTTTGTTTGATTGGGAGACGATTTTTGCATTGACGGGATTTTCGGCAGCGTATGTGCAATATGCGGGAGTGAGGATGAAGCGTATTTTGAGTTCTTTGGAAGATTTTGAGATGGCGGATTTTGGTGCATATGATTTTGAGGCAGAAAAAAGTCTGTTGAAATTGTTGGCGGAATATCCGTTGTTGGTGGCGCGCGTTGGCGAAAACTTGGAGATGCATAAATTGTCGCATTTTGCGTATGATTTGGCGGTGGCGGTCAATAAATATTACGAAAAAACGCCAATATTAAAGGCTTCCTCTGCAGAAAAATCTGCACGCGTTTTAGTTTTGCGATGGACTTTGCAAGTTTTAACGCATTGTTTGGGGTTGATTGGAGTTGAGATTCCAGAGAGGATGTAGGGATGCTGAACAGATTTATGCGGGGGATTTTGGAACATTTTGTGCGAGTTTATTTCCGTAAAAACAATCCTGTTTTGGTGGCAGTGGTTGGGTCGGTTGGCAAAACTTCCCTCAAGTCGGCGTTGGGGACGATTTTGAGCGAAAGTTTCAGGGTTCGCACTAGCGTTGGTAATCAAAACGATAGTTTATTGGTGCCGTTTGGGATTTTGGGGGTGAAATATCCGGAAAATCGGAAGGAATTGCATTCGGTTTTTATGTGGATCGGAATCCTGAGAGAGTTTTGGCGAGTGGCGCACAGTAAAGATAACATCCAAATTATTGTGCAAGAATTGGCGACCGACCATGTTGGCGATATTGCGCATTTTGGAAAATATTTGCGGGCAGATATTGCGGTTGTAACGGCAATCACGCCGGAGCATATGGAATATTTTGAGGATTTGGATGCGGTGGCGCACGAAGAATTGGAGATTTTTAGGTTTGCTCGGAAAGTTGTGGTGAATACTGATGATGTTGATGGTAAATATTTGGCAGGATTGGACTTTGTGCCGTATGCGCAAGCGAAGATTGAAAATCCGCGGATTCTTGGCGAGCATAGTCTGAAATCGGTGCGAGGAGCGATGACCGTGGCGAAGATTTTGGACATGAAAGATGGCAAGATTCGCGATGGCGTGGCAAAAATTGAAGCGGTGAACGGACGAATGAAGCTTTTGGATGGCGTGCGAGAGATGGAAATTATAGATGATACTTATAATTCTTCGCCCGAAGCTGTGCGCGCCGCGCTTTTGACGTTATATGATTTCAAGGCGCCATCGCGGATTGCGGTTTTGGGGAATATGAACGAATTGGGTGAAAAATCTGGGGAATATCACTGCGGAATTGCAGAGTTTCTTGATAGATCTAAACTGGATTTTTTGATTATTTTGGGAAAAGACATTGAAAGATATCTTGCGCCAAAAGCAAGGGAGATCTTGGGTTCCAAAAAAGTGATGGTTGTTAAAAATCCGTTACAAGCGGCCGATGAGGTTTTGCGCGTTGCTAAGGATGGGGCAGTCGTTTTGCTCAAAGGCTCGCAAAATGGCGTTTTCTTGGAGGAGGCGGTCAAGCGATTGCTTAAAAATCCAAAGGATGCGGAGAAATTGGTGCGGCAGTCGAGAGATTGGATGAGAGAGAAGGGGAAAGCCTTGCTATAATAAGGCTAGGGAAGTCTTGCTTTTTTGGGGTTTTTGTGCTAAAATAGGGGTGTTACATTGCTTCTACTTTGTAAAGATTAGGAAAGAAAGGCAAAAAATGGCGAAAAAAGTTATTGGAAACTTGAAATTACGCATTCCGGGCGGGAAAGCTACGGCGGGACCTCCTGTGGGATCGACTTTGGGGCAGTGGGGGCTGAATATGATGGAGTTTATTAACCCATTTAATGAGGCTACGAAAGAATATATGGGCAAAAATGTGATCGTGCATTTGCAAGTGTTTGAGGATCGGACTTTTGCGTGGAAAAACTTGGGGCAGCCGGTTGACGACCTAATTCGTGAAAAAATTGGGTTGCAAAAGGGTTCGGGCAAGCCAAACAGCGAAAAAGTTGGCAAAATCACCAAGGCGCAGCTGCAAGAAATTGCGGAGATTAAGAAAGATTTGCTCAACGCGAACGATATTGAGGCGGCGATTAAGATTATTGCTGGCTCGGCGCGATCGATGGGTGTTGAAGTTGTAGAATAAACTTGGGAAAATAGCCTTGATCTTTTGAGATTAGGGCTATTTTTGTTTTGGCGAGTAAAAACCAACCCTGCGCTAAAAAACGCAGGGTTAATTGTATTCGTTATAAGGATTTGCTATCAAGTAGTTGCGGGAACTCGGCGTAAAAGGCCGCGAAAAAGTCTTTTACGACTTTTGATGATTCCGGTCTTGCGGAATACACCTCAAAACTTTCGCCACTGTCCGCTGTCGTTGCGACTAAGAGCCAATCTCCGGAAGCTG
>JAISJL010000034.1 GCA_031261545.1 Candidatus Nomurabacteria bacterium | reverse complement strand
ATCCGATAAAAGTAAGACGGTTGGAAAATGTAAAACGCTCCGAGTTCTGCTTTACTTTTGCAATTTTCTCGCTTGCGATAGCGATCACTCGGAAGCCCTGTGATCCAAATTCGCCAATTTTCATCAAGCACTGGTCATAATCCGTGTGTTTCAGGTTGCAATGTGCCAAAATCCCCTCTGGCGCGCCCTTGACGAATAGCGTCAAACTGTCGTCAGTCGCTTCCCACAAGTTGCCAGATGCCGCCAAACTCTGCTCAAACGGATAATTTTTGACCAATTCATATTTTGGCAAAACCGAAATCTTCTCCGCAAAATTGAGCATCGCCACATCCAAAGGATCGCTCGCCAGATCGCTCGGTGCCGCTGCCATCAAGGTCGCCGCGTAAAAATCTTTCACCCCCGTTGTTGCCAGATGTTTCTTAACCGATAATCCCTGATATTTCTTATCACCAATTCGCCAAAAACCTTGCACGCTCAAACGGTTTTCGGTCAACGTCCCAGTTTTATCCGTTGCGATGACATTAACCGCCCCAATTGTCTCAATCGCCCGCATGTTAGTCACCAGCGCCCGCTTTTTCGCCATCCGTTTCATGCCAAAGGCAAGGATAATCGAAATCGTAATCGGCAGACCTTCTGGCACTGCCGAAACCGTCAGCGCCAGCGCAAACCGCAGCGCCTCCACCGTTTCAATCCCCCGCCAAATCGCCAAAATCAGCGCCAAAACCGCCACAATTACCACAGCAATGGCAATCTTGCTAACAAATTTGGCAGTTTTTTGCTGAATCGGGCTAATCGTTGCACTGCCCGCCACCAGTTTGGCAATCCGTCCATATTCCGTATTATTCCCCACCGCCACCACCAATCCAGTCGCCGATCCGCTCGCCACAAAAGTCCCCGAAAACAGCATATTGCTCTGTTCATAAATCTTTTTGTCGCCATGCAAAGCGCCAACTTTCTTTCGCACCGCCTCCGTTTCACCGGTCAAAATGCTTTCGTTTATCGTCAAACCGCTTTCCGCCAATAATCTGCAATCAGTTGGTATCTTTTCGCCCTCATATAAATATATAACATCGCCCACCACCAAATCCGTCGCATCAATCTGGATTTTCTTGCCTTCGCGCAAAACCGCCACTTTTTGCGGAATCGTATTGCGCAACGCACCGAGAATCCGATCTGTTGAAAACTGTTGCACGTAAGAAATCCCCGCATCCACGGCAATAATCACAGCTACCAAAATCACATCCAGCGTGTTTCCCTGCACAAATCCCAAAACCCCCGCCACAATCAACATCACCGTAAACACATCCAAAAACGGCTCAACAATCTTCTTGAACAGTGATTTTGACTTAATCTTCAGCGCATTTTTGCCAAATTTTTCCTGATTTTGTCTAACTTTTTCGCGCGTCAAGCCCTTCTCGACATTTGCACCGAGCGCCTTTGCAATTTCTTCAACCGTTTTATCATACATACTTTTAATATATCACATTTTGTGCTAAAATTGAAACATGAGGCGAGGAAGTAACAAAAAAGCAGTCATCATTTCGGCAATCATCGCCGGTCTAATGTTCGTGCCAATCCTCTTTCGCGCCCAAATCGCCAGTTTCGCGGACACTCTCCACGACCAGCAGCTCGCACGGGATTTTAACATCGACGCCAAGCCCGAAATCAAACAGATCGAAGATGCAATTGACTTAACCGATAAGGCAAAAACCATCTTCCGCGCCAGCCGTCCGCAACTTTTGGACAGTTACGATTTCAACATAGCCTGCCCCACCGCCACGCGCGAGGTCTACTTGCTCGGCTGTTTTGACCAAGAGGCAAAGACCATTTCCATCTATCATCTCGACGACACCGAACTTCGCGGCATCATCGAAAACACCATGGCACACGAGTTTTTGCACGCCGTCTGGGCTCGCAAGAGCGACGAAGAGCGCCTAACCTTGCGCGACAAACTTTATAAAGTTTTGGACAGTAGCCAAAAACTCCAAACCGAACTTTCCCTTTATCCCGACGACCAAAAGCTCGATGAACTCTTCGCCCGTGCTGGCACCGAAGTCGCCAATTTACCAGATGAGTTAAGCGCCGAATACGCCAAATATTTCATTAGTCATGACAAGATTATCGCTTTCTACCAATCCTATTCCAGCAAGTTTGACGAGATCACCGCCCAGCGCGACCAGATGAAACAAGTCGTCTCTGCCAAGGAATCCGAAGTCCAAGCCCTACAAGCCGAGTTCATCAAAAATCGCGCCGCCTTTGAGCGCGCTGTCGAGCGATACAACTACCTCAGCAGCACCAGTTACGACTACAACTCATTATATAATATGTATAACGCCCTGATCGAGCAACGCGACGCCGTTGAAGCCGAAATGGCACAACTCAACGCCAAAATCGACGAATTCAACCGCTTGGTCGACCAATACAACACCCTCAACTCCAATCTCGGCGAACTTTACCAAAAGATCAACAGCCACAGCGACACTTTCGAGGGCGATTGGTAACCTATGGCAAAAAGCAAAACGAAGTTTGTTTGTAGCAACTGTGGTAGCAGTTTTCCCAAGTGGCTCGGTCAATGCTCCGAGTGTGAGGAATGGGGGACGCTATCCGAACAGGCCGTCCAAGACCTCGGCAAAACCGCCATCGCTCAATCCGTCAGCAGCGGCCGAGTTTTGGTCGCCAACGATTTCAGCAGTGAGCTAGTCAGCGACAAAAGCCATCGCCTGAAATCCGGTTTTGACGATCTGGACGAAGTCTTGGGTGGTGGTTTTTTGCTCGGTGGTATTTCTTTAATTGCCGGTCAACCTGGCATCGGCAAGTCCACTTTGCTTTTACAGATCGCCAATTTTGTCAGCCAAAACGCCGCCGTGCTGTATGTTTCTGGCGAGGAATCCGCTGGTCAGGTCAAAGCTCGCGCCGTGCGATTGGGCGGCTCCAAATCCGAGCAGAACTTCAATTTTGTTTCCAGCAACAGCGCCAACGACATCGCCGCCACCATCGCCACCGGCAAATACCAACTCGTCATCGTCGACTCCATCCAAACCCTGACCCTCAACGAAATCGCTTCCGCACCGGGCACCGTTTCACAAGTTTCCAATTCTGGCAACGCCATCATTCGCGCCGGCAAGTCCAGCAACACATCAGTTATCTTAGTCGGTCATGTCACCAAGGACGGCACGCTGGCTGGGCCAAAAGTCTTGGAGCATTTGGTCGACACGGTCTTACACTTCGACGGCGACCGTTACGGCGGGTTCAAGACCGTCCGTGCGGTCAAAAATCGCTTCGGCGCCACCTCTGAAACAGCTATTTATGAAATGACCGACAAAGGCTTGGCTAGTGTCAAAAACCCCTCTGCCGTCCTGCTCGCCGAGCGCCAAAACACCGACGGATCGGTCATCTTGGCAACCATCGACGGCACTCGCCCCATCTTGGTCGAAATCCAAGCTCTCGTTAATCCGTCCAATTTTGGTTACCCAAAGCGCACCGCCAGTGGCTTCGACATCAACCGTCTCAATTTGCTTTTGGCAGTCTTGGAACGCCGCACCAAACTCAAACTCAGTGACAAGGATGTCTTCGTCAATGTCGTCGGCGGACTCAAAATCAACGACGCCGCAGCCGATCTGGCAGTCATCATGGCTGTTGCATCTGCCTGCGCCGAGCGCAAACTCAGCGACGGACTTGTCGTTTTTGGCGAAGTCGGACTCGGCGGCGAGGTTCGCTCGGTCACCCTCGGCGACCGCCGCATCGCCGAAGCCAAAAAACTCGGCTTCCAAAGCGCCATCGCCCCCAAATACCTCAAAAACAGCTTCGTTCTACCCGTCAGCGACCTTCGTGAAGCCTTAATTAAATACACCGAGCAATAGTAGTGTTCTATAAATTATAGAACACTGTATTTATCTTCGCGCAAAATACTTGCAATTGTCAAAAAAGTATGCTATGATAGAAGTAGATTTTGGGACGTGGGTTAAACGGACAAAACTAATTTAATAAATTAAGTTGCGCTTTTGGCGCAGAAAGGACTAAATTATGGCAAATTTTGACCGAACAAAACCTCATGTCAACGTCGGTACGATGGGACATGTTGATCACGGCAAAACAACCCTAACAGCAGCCATCACGCATGTTTTGGCTAAAAAACTTCCAAGCGAGGTAAACAAACCGATCAACTATGATCAAATCGACAACGCACCAGAGGAGAAGGCTCGTGGTATCACCATCGCCACTTCTCACCAAGAATACGAAAGCGAAAAGCGCCACTACGCTCACGTCGACATGCCAGGTCACGCTGATTATGTTAAAAACATGATCACTGGTGCCGCACAGGTTGATGGTGCAATCCTCGTGGTTGCCGCAAACGACGGCCCATTGGCTCAAACTCGCGAACACGTTCTTTTGGCTCATCAGGTCAACGTGCCAAAATTGGTCGTTTTCTTAAACAAAATGGACTTGGCTGACCCAGAATTGGTCGACCTTGTCGAGATGGATGTTCGCGAATTGCTAACCAAAAACGGTTACGATGGCGACAACGTGCCCATCATCAAAGGTTCAGCAACTAAAGCCCTCGAAGGCGACGTCGCCGAAGAAGAGCATATCATGGAATTGGTCAAAGCTTTGGACGACTACATCGAAGAGCCAACTCGCGACTTGGACAAGCCGTTCTTGATGCCGATTGAGGATGTTTTCTCAATCCCAGGTCGCGGAACTGTTGCAACTGGTCGTATCGAACAAGGTATCGTCAAATTAAACGACGAAGTCGAAATTGTCGGGCTCAAAGCCACACAAAAGACTGTTGTTACTGGTATCGAAGCCTTCAAAAAGACTTTGGACGAAGGTCGCGCAGGCGACAACGCCGGCTTATTGCTCCGCGGTATCGACCGAGAAGCCATCGAGCGCGGTCAAGTCATCGCCAAGCCTGGTTCAATCACCCCGCACACCGAATTTGACGCTGAGGTTTATGTCTTGAAGAAAGAAGAGGGCGGACGCCACACTCCTTTTGCCAAGGGCTACAAACCACAGTTCTACTTCCGCACAACGGATGTCACTGGTGAAATCGAACTCCCAGCCGACAAAGAAATCGTCATGCCGGGCGACCGAGCAAGCTTCAAAGTCAAGCTTCTCGCACCAATCGCCATGAACGACGGCGACAACTTCGCCATCCGCGAAGGTGGCCGCACAGTCGGCGCCGGTGTCGTAACCAAGATTACCAAATAATCTTAGCGCACCAAGCATACAAAATCCCCTACTTGCAAAAGTTAGGGGATTTTGATCTTATAAAAATGCAAGTATAATATTTTTCGGGTCCTGCCACTCGGTCCGCCCCATAAAAAAGATATATTCTTTCGCGCCCAAAACCTAAAAGCGCTTTTGCAAAGAAAGCTATTTCAGGCCATTCTTGAGGACGGCGAAAGCATGAGAGACGAACGCCGTGACGACGGCCGTGAGGAGCGTGCCTGAAATAGTCTTTCTTGCAAAAGCCTGCTTGATTAGGTTTTGGAGCGCAAAGGCATTTATTTAACAACCAACTGTTGTTTTTTCACAGCAACAGTAATCTTCCCCTCGATTTTTTTGCCCAAGATATTTTCCGCCAAAAAGTTCTTTAAGTCCTTTTCAATCACTTTCTTGATCGGTCGAACTCCCATTTCCAGTTTCTGGCTTTTTGCAACAATCCACGCCGTCACCGATTTATCAAAAGTCACCTTCAGACCATTTTTCGCCAAACGAACAGATAATTCGCGCAATAATTTCCCAATAATCTTCTCCCGCATTTCGCTCGAAAGCGAGTTAAAGACCAAAACTTCGTCAAATCGTGAGATCAGCTCTGGTCGCAAAACTTTTCGGAGTGCCTTTTCCGCATCTGCCACAACCGCTTCACGACGCGTCACAACTTCGGAGGATGAGTCTTGCCCAAACCCAAAACTATCCTTTTGGTAAACTTTCTTTGCTCCAAGATTGCTGGTCAGGATAACGATGCTGTTTCGGAACGAAACTTTTTGCCCAGTCGCATCAGTCAAAATCCCATTGTCCAAAATCTGCAACAGCAAATTATGAATATCGCCATGCGCGCGTTCGATTTCGTCAAACAAGACCACGCTATGCGGTTGGTTTTTGATCGCTTCGGTCAGTTCGCCGCCATCATTATATCCGACATACCCCGCCGGCGAACCGATCAACCTCGACAAGGACTCGCGACTGGCAAACTCGCTCATGTCAAACCGCAACAGATTATCAAAACTTCCCGTCATCTGCAACGCCAATTGTCGCGCCAATTCCGTCTTCCCGACACCAGTCGAACCCATGAAAATGAACGAGCCAAGCGGACGGTTTTCGTCACGCAGATCCGAATTCGCCAGAAGCAAATTGCGCGTCATCGCCTCAATCACTTCGTCTTGCCCAATGATCTCGCTGCGAAGATTTTTTGCAATCTCGCCCAAGTCATTATTGATATTTTGTGCGGAAATGTTCGTCTGCGCCGCAATCACCTTGCGCAAATGCTCTTCGCGCAGGATCTTGTCGCCCGATTTGTGCGCCAGTGCCAAACTCTCGTCCAGCAAATCCAGCGTCTTGTCCGGATTATGTCTACTACTAAAATACCGCGAAGCAATCTCGAATACTGGCTTTCGCATTTCCTCTGCAACCTCAACCTTATGAAACGCCGTGTATTCCGGCAAAGTTTTCTCCAAAATCGTCAACATCTCCTGCTCATCTGGCTCGTCGACCGTAATCGTTTGGAAGCGACGCAGCAAGGCCTTGTCCCGTTCGATGGTTTTGTGAAACTCCGAGAAGGTCGTCGCACCAATCACTCGCACCGCGCCGCGCGCCAGATATGGCTTCAGCACGTTAGCGAAGTTCGCGCCCTCGTTCACATTATCTGGCTGCAACATGTGCAATTCGTCGATAAACAAAATATAATTGGGATTTTTGGACACCACAGCCAGTAGTTCCTTAATTCGCTCTTCCATGTCGCCACGAAATCGTGTTCCAGAAATCAAATTGTTCAGATTGAGTGCCAAAATCTGCGCCGACCATAATTTCTCCGGAACTTGTTTTTGCGCAATTTTTTGCGCCAAGCCTTCCACGATCGCCGTCTTCCCCACGCCCGCTTCGCCCAGCAGCACCGGATTACTCTTATTCTTGCGCATCAAAATCGTCGTTATCCGTTCAAGCTCTTGCTCACGCCCAGAAATCGGCGACAGTTTACCCTGTTTGGCCAATTTCGTCACATTGACTGCCAATTCTTGCAAGATCGACGGCACCTCCATCTTGGATTGTTGCTTTTTATTCGTCATCTGTGGCATCAGTTCGTGCAGACTATCCGGCGAAACAGCATAACCAAACGGAATCGTTGCCGTAAAGACCGTTGCCATCTGTTGCGTTGGGTCCATCAGCTGCTTCCGTTGCTCTGGGGTGAGTTTTTCGTGTTCCAAATCGTCGATCAAGTCGTCGATTTCCTCGACCGTCATCTTAAAAAATCGGTAAAATTGCCCAAACGCAGCGTCCACGCTGAGCAAAAAGCCTACAATAATTTCCAGCGGATATTTTGGTTCCGCCTCTCGCAGTATGTTCGCAAGCTCCCGCCGCGCCATAAACTGTTCGCGCAGGGTTTTATACGATAAAGTCGTTTTGCTTTTTTGGCTCTTCGCAAAGGTGAGCAATCGCTTTTTCGTCAAACCGTGCCTATCAAAGGTCTGATTGTCGCTTTCTGTCGCATTAGTCTGTCGATATGCCAAAATAACCTCCGCCAAACCAATCCGCCCGCCCTGGCCGGCTTCCTGCGAAATCTGCTCCGCCCGCGCCAGCATCTTCAGCGACGATTTTGGCAGTGCATCAAACACCTCATCTGCGTTTTTTTCCATATGCTCCATATCTATTATTTTACCACATTTTAATCAAAAAGTGAAGTGTTTTCATATCACAACACCGCAAACCTTATTTAGTCAAGGCTAAAGACTTGGGCGTCGCCCCGGAGACTGCCTTGACGAAATAACGGTTGGAGGTGTTGTAATATGACCACTCTTCGGCTTCTTGAACCCAATAATCTTCAACAAATCGTCGTTTGGTATCGTCCGTGCGATAAACTTCCGGATATTCGGAATCCATTTGTTACGGATTGATGTGTCAACGAACTTTGCGTAATCATCTGTAATATCCTTGCCTTTATTGCGTCGTCGGTATCTGGTCAGCTTGCGGAAAGCCCCTAGCCGCACAATCGACGCAATGAAATCTATCACGAACAACAAAATCACACCAATCGCCAAATAAAACAGCCAACCGCGGAGCAAAGAGTCAGCGAAAGCCCAAATCGGCAGATTTATGACAAAAATCAAAACCACGCCCAGCAATCCCCAAGCCATCGACGGCATCAAAGCCACACGCCCCTGAATATTGAATTTACGATTTTTATACGACCACAGCCCAAAGCCATAAAACTTCTGCAAAATACCAGATACTGCCCACTCTACAAAGGTCGCTGTAATGAACGACGCCACGAAAACCGCTGGCCATTGCGCTACGTTTGGGTCAGATAACGACTCAACCAAAGACTGACAGGTCGCCAGAATAATCACCGCCGCTGTTCCATAGATTGGACACCACGGTCCAATCAGGAAGCCACGAAAGACAAAGTGTTTCGATCTGATGCTGCAAATCGCCGTCTCGAACATCCATCCTATGGTGGAATAGATTATGAAAACAATCGCGAACCGCAAAACCGTATCTAACACCTTGCCTCCTTTTGACTTAATTTACTCTACGTCCGTATCAGTTGAAATGGCGTCTTTGTCGCTATTGAGCGGCGAATTGTCAACAATTGACACCGTTGGCGCAGCCTCCGTTTCAGTCATAAACTCGTCCTCAAAGCTTTCACCACGAACACCAGTTCCGACTGGAATCTTGCGTCCAATGATAACGTTTTC
>JAISJL010000029.1 GCA_031261545.1 Candidatus Nomurabacteria bacterium | reverse complement strand
AAAAGGCAGTCAAAAAGGCCGTCACCAAAATCTCCAAAGACTACGGCGAAGTCATCAAAAAGTTGGCGGAAACCTAGCATGCTGCGTCCCGACGCCGACGAAGCCATTGCGGTTTTATTCACGCTCATCAAGGAATTCGGTCTTGACGCCGAGCCCATGTTCGTCGTTTCCGACAAGAGCAAAGACATCATCGACTCCTTCCTCGGTGTCCCCTTCCAAACTTTCGGCGGCGTCGAACTCTATCCCACCCGCGAAGAAAAGTCCGCCGTCCTTTTTTATGACATCATCAAGGACCACAAACTCGAAAACGGCAACAAGCGCACAGCCGTCATTCTGACGCTATATTTTTTGCTCAAAAACGGCTGTTGGCTCAAAATCGACCGCGACGCGCTCTATAACCTCGCTCTGGATACTGCCAAATCCTCCGCCATTGACAAGGACGCCGTCATGCAAAAACTCACCAAAACCTTCCAAACCAACATCATTGAAATCAAGCCGCGTTGGCGTCTCGCCTTCAATTTTTTCACCAAAAAGTAGTGTCAAAAAATCCGTAGCGCCACGCCGCGAGGATTTTTTGTCATCTATTTAGGAAAGCAAGAAAACCCTTTTATAAAGGGTTTTCTTGGAGTTACTTCTTTGGCGTTGTCGTCACCAGCATTTCTTCCGTGCCGCTCGCAATCACCTGAATATGAACGTGATTTTGTCCAGCGAAGAATAATCCCTGCCCAATCGGGAAATTGGAAAGTCGCTTTTTCTCTTCGTCAGTCAGTTTGAAGACGTTACTCAAAATATCCACCGCACTCGGTGACTGTTTCAGCAAGAATTGTATAGACGAGTTTGCCACAATCGCCCTTCCCATTTTTGACGACATAAAGTCCTCAACATCCTGCGTAATCGTCGTCAACCCAAGGTGATATTTTCGCGCCCGTTTGGCGAGGGAATAAATAAAGTTCGCGCTGTCGTCATATCGCATCAGTTGCCACGCTTCGTCAATCACCAGAATGCGCTTCTTTTGCTCCGCGCGCACGATATTCCAAACGTGATTTAGGATAATATACATCGCCACTGGCCGCAATTCGTCTTCAAGGTCGCGCGTATTGAACACCACCATTTGGTTGTTGATGTCGACATTGCTCTGCTGCGAAAAGATTCCCGCAAAAGTCCCCGTGGTATATTTTCGCAGGCGTTGTGCCAAAGACGGACCGCTATTGCCCATGTGCGCCAAAGTGTCATAGAGATTTTGCATCGTCGGCGGCGTGCTGCGGTGTGTTAAAGGATCATTGGTAATCCCCGCTCGTGCATAAGTGTCAATCAAAGCTTGGTCAAGGTCGGCCTCTTCAATCGGCGTCAAAGCTGGCACTGCCACACCGTTTGCACCCAATTGTTGTCCGCCCAACATCAATCGGAAAAGTCCATGCATGGTAATAATATTCGTTCGCAGCGCATCGTCAGCGTCGTCCGAATCCACCACTTTTGGCAAATCGAATGGATTGATACGCACCGAAGAGTTCAGCGAAAGCCGAATATACGACCCATCCACCGCGTCGCTCAGCCGCTCATACTCATTTTCTGGGTCAATAATAATCACGTCCGTTCCCATCATCATCGAACGCAAAGCTTCCAACTTCACCGTGAAAGATTTACCAGCACCAGATTTCGCAAAAACGCACATATTAGCATTTTCCAGCGTGAATCGGTCAAAAATCACCAAACCATTGTTGTGCATGTTGACACCATAAAGAATCCCGTTTTCCTGCGTCAAATCTGCCGACGTGAAAGGAAACGAAGTCGAAATCGCTCCCGTGCTCATATTGTGCCGAATTTGCAAAGAATCCAACATCTGTGGCACCGTCGCATTTATTCCCTGTTCCTGTTGTGCGCTGGCAACCTTGCTGAAAATCATTTGCTGACCGAGAATTGTCTCAATCTTATGCTGAATAAATTCCAATTCCTCCAGCGACGAACCATAAAAAGTAATATACAACCCAAATCGGAAAAACCTCTCCGCTCCAACTTGCAACTGGTCGCGCAGTTCCTCGGCGTCGCCAATCGCCGCCTCAATTTCTGGGTCACGCACTTTGCCTTTTTCAGCATTAACCTGATACGAAGCCTCCAACTGCGCCACTTTTTTGCGCAAGTTTTTCAAGACAACATCGCTCCCAACCGGATAAACAAACATCGAAACATCCAAAACTTCGTCAAGGTTAATAATCGCACTCATCCACCCCGTGTAAAGCGATCGCGGATAGCCATAAACATATAAAGTCCGCCCAAACTTTGTCCCCATAATAAAATGCGTTGACTTAATCTCGAGCGAGCTTGGCGCAATCAAATCTTGCAACGACGCAATTCCTTGCTCCAAAAAGCTCTCGTCCTGCGCCGGCGCTTGTGTTGGTTGCATCTCAGTTTTCTTGACCATAATTATTTCCCCTTCCCTGTATAAAGCGTTGTTGTGTCGGCAAAGTTCCCCAGCGGCTCGCGCACCGAAATGTCTGGGTTATAAAAATCATAATAAAGTTGTGCCAATTCTTTTGTGTTTAACCTTGCGCATTGAATCCCCGTTTGATATAATCCGCTCAAAACCGCGTCACAACGGTCGCTAATTTTCGCCACACCGTCGTTATATGTCCTTTGGTCAATCTTAAAAACCGATTGGTTGTTAATCGACAACAATTTCTTGAAAAAGTTTTTGCTCTGGTCTTTAATCGCAATGTTCGTATCGATCGGGTAATAATTCAAGCAAACAAAGAAACTTTTGCTCATAATGTTCGCTTCTCGCGACAGCGCGTCAATAAACGAAATATAATCATCCATCAAAACGCCCAAAAGCATATTGTCTTCATTGCGTCGCAAATTGACCAGTTTATCCAAATACGGTGCAATGTCAATCTTTTGCGACCGCACCAAAATCTGCACATCAAAGTTGAGCGAGTTCAGGAAGTTTTGATAAGAATATTCAATCGCCTCCCGCTCCTCCACATTCATCAAATCAAAGTTAATCGCCTTGCAGGCAATCACCGCGCGGAAACTGCCGTCTTTCATGATCGCCATATTATCCCGAATTTCCGCAATCTGCAAACTATTCTGCGTCGTGCTGACTTTTGTCCTCTTGACGGCTTGTTTTGGCGCGGCAATTTGCGCTGGCGCAAACCCCGTATCCTGTCGCGACGAAACAACCTGCGCGCTCGGCGCCGGCACAACCACTTGCGGTGCGACCTTTTCAGGCTCTGGCTTCTTCACTTCCCATTTTGCATCCTCATTTTTCGCTTCCAATTCTTTGTCCAATTCTGCATTTAGCGAATTAGCCCCAGCCACAGGCGCTTGACCATTATAAAACGGATTAGACGTTTGACTATTGGTGTTTTGCGTTTTTGATGCCGCCTGAAATTGTTGGAAAATTGACCTCGGCGACCACGAAGCTTGACCGCCGCTGCTAGATGTCGGTGCAACAGGCTTAGCCGCAACGGGTTGCATAACTACTGGTGCAGGTGTTGGCGCTTGCGCAGGCACCGCTTGTGCGGGAATTGGTTGCGGTTGCGGAACGGGGGCTGGTTGTGCCACAGGTTGCGCAACTGGCGCGGACGCAGAAACAGGCGTCGGTGCTGGAAGCGGGGCAGATATTGGCGTCGGTGTTGCAGTAGCCGGTTTTGGTATCTGGAAGACCGTTGCTTGCGGCACTGGCTGCGCCGCCACTGGATGCGGTGTCGCACCGACCGGCGGTTGACTCATCAAAGTCGGCTCTGCTGCCGCTGTTGCAGGTTGTTGTTGCTCGTTGTTCATAGTTGCCCTTCCCCTTGTTGTTGATTTGCTCTCTCCTCAATGACCGAAATCGGCAGGTCGCTCGTGCTATAACTATCAATCGGTCTCACCACTTTGCCGCCCAGCGACCCGAACTCCGAAACTTGCGCTTGCTGCGGTTGCTCGTTGCTCTTCAAGAATCGCTTCATCTTGGCAATCGCCAGTTCCTTTTGCTCACGATCCACATTTGCCAAACTGTTGTTTATCTGGATATAATTTGCACTCGGGTCAAGAATATCCGTCGCATAAATCGCCTCGGCATAAAAATCGTCCCGAAACGTCCCCAAATTCGGCGAATCCACCAAGGTCGACAAATACGACAAGCGGTTTTTCGCTTCCTCGCGGTTAATGTTTTTCGTCCGCGCCACGCCCTCATTTTTTGACGCCGTAATCACCAATTCCGCCTCCACTATATCCGAATCCCAAAGCCTCGTTCGCGGCTTCAAGATGAACGAAATCAGCGCCGCAAGGTAGGTCTCCATCGGCTGATCTTTTCGTAGCGGCAACGCCAAAGCTCCAAACAACAAAATCACCGGCGACAGCAGAAACCCCAAAGGCAACGCCAATTTTGCCAACGCAATCGACACCCCAATACACGCCGCCACAATCCCCAAATACAAAAACTGCCGAAAAGACAGCGGACCCAAAACCTTATCATCCGCCTCCACATCCTGAGGAACTTTATAATTTGACATATATACTACAAGTATATCAAATTAGAAATAAAATATCAAGCATAAAATGGCTGTATTTTCATAGCACAACACCGCATCACTTGCTAATGCCCGCGAACGAAGTAAGCAACGGCGCATTATCTGCGTTTATGAAGTAAACGCTTGGGGCCGCATTCCAACCCCAAAGGGGTTGACTTTTTTGGTCAAGTGTGATATAATATAGGCATAGCCTAAGTTTTTAGGTGCTATTTGCCTGTTGTCTCTTGACTTTTCACGGCAAAAGGTATATAATAAGATAAATTAAGCAATTAAATAAGGATAAATTAAATGCCAATCATTAAATCAGCAATCAAACGCGCCAAGCAAACCGTTACTCGCCGCAACAAGAACATCGGAATCAAGAAATCGATCAAATCGGCCGAAAAGGCTTTCGCCGCCAAACCGAGCAAAGACACCCTCACAAAAGTCCAAAGCGAATACGACCAAGCTTGGAAAAAGGGCTTACTAAAGAAAAACACCGTCGCCCGCCGCAAAGCTAAGGCCTACGCCACAGCCAAATCCGCCAAAGTCAAACTCGCAAAATAAAACAAAAGTCCCCAAAACGTCTGGGGACTTTTGTTATTTGTAACTAATAAAAATATCGCCAAAAATGTTCTTTTACAGTCGTCTCTTTCGAGTTAGAATAATCGTAGCATCTCGTGTCGGCGAAAGCTCTCATCACTTCTCTAGCCATAAAGTTTTCACAGCTCAAACGATCTTGATGTCCAGCAAAGAACTTCCACTCCGCTTGATCACTTTCTCTGTAAAACAGCGCTACGATACCACCCGCAACGTAATCTTTCGCTAACCCAGTTATCACATACTGATATGGTGCGAAAGAACTATTTTTATAGCACCATCACCGTCTCGCTCAACATCGTCCATTGTTCGACCGTCAACACAACTACTATATTCTAACCCATCACAATATACCGCAATCAGCTTCTCTTCCAAGCTTCTATTGTCCACTGGTTTTTCTGGTGTCGTAACATTATTGTCAACATCCGTTGCCGGCTTCTGATTTTCTGTGCCAGACGAACCGCTCACACTATTTCCAGCCGTGCCGTCCGAAGTCAACGAAGTATTTTTTTGCGAAGCTCCTCGCACAATCGACCCAATAATCAGTCCAATGATCAACCCTGTCACCGCAACGCTTAAAGCAATTGTCGCGATTTTCCACCATTCATTATATATTTTTTGCCGTGCCCTTCCACCATCAATTTTGTTATTTACCCCTTGTTCCATCTGAACCTCCTTATTTTTATTAAAGCCGCCCAAAAAAATGGACAACCATTGCTGATTGTCTGGATCTATGCGCAAAGTTTCACACCGTACGCAACAATGATTGCCCATTGCAACAGTATGAACTTTTTTGCATAAATTACATAAACCCAGACAATTACAGTATATAGTGAATTATCAGTAAAGTCAAGACCCCAATCAGTCGATAGTGTTTATGCTTGCAATCTTGATTATATTTGGTATAATATAAATATGAGTATAGAAGTAAAAATAAATGAAAAAAAGACAGGCGCGGAATATATCATCGGTAATGGCGATTTCGAGGCATTAAATCGCATTAAAGACGCTTATAAATTAAAGAGCACGGATGATGTTATCGCTTTTGCGATTGCTGTCTTAGATAAAGCCAATGGCAATCCCATTGCTATAACAACACCGACTGGTTCTCTTTCTAAGTTCATGCCAGCTGAAAGTTAAAAATGGGAAACAACACGCCAAAAAATGCCGACGATAAATATAAAAACTCTGCCAAAGAGGTTTTTGACGATAATATGCGTATGGATAGGCTCGCTCCTTGTGTTCAGGAAGCATTGAAGCATGACGATTTAAGAAATGATGTTAAGGCAATAGTTTTTGAAGCGCTCTCCGATAATAAGAGCAAAAAAAATTGATGAATATATATCGGAAAACAAACAGGTGAAAAAGATACTTGTTATGTGGATATTGGGCAGTATTATAGGGGGAATGGTTATCGCTATTCTTATAGACATAATTATTAGTTGGATAAGGGGTTAAAATTATGTCCAACATGGCCAACCCTAAATCAAAAAAACAATAGGATATATTTATTTTTATTCCTCTTGCCTCTCTCTATCCAGCGCCACAAACTTCAACAATTCCGGATGGAAATATAACTCAAGCCGCCCAACCGGACCATTCCTGTGCTTGGCAATAATCAAATCCGTAATATTCTTCCGATCCGTATCTTCGTTATAATAATCTTCGCGGTGCAAAAACATCACAATATCCGCGTCCTGCTCAATCGAACCCGACCCGCGCAAGTCCGCCAGTTGCGGCAATTTTGACTGCCGACTGTCTTTTGCCACATCTCGCGACAGCTGCGACAGCGCCACCACTGGAATATCAAACTCACGCGCAATCAGTTTCAGCCCGCGCGAAATGTTGGAATATTTCTGCACATCATTTCCTGTCCTCGCCCCCACCGGATCATCCATCAGCTGCAAATAGTCAATCACCACTAATCCGATTTCACTTTCTCTGGCGGCACGCCGAATCATCGTTCGTAACCCCGTAATCGTCAACCCACCGCGATCATAAAACTGAATCGGCGACTCGCTCATCTCCCCCATCGCTTCCGCCAATCGTGTAAAATCATCGCTGGTCAGGTTACCGCTACGAATATTCCACGAATCAATCGCCGCCGCGTTCGCCAACATCCTCTCAATCAACTGGTCTTTACTCATCTCAAGGCTAAAAAACAGCACCGTTTTTTTATTATAATTCGCCACGTTATAAGCCAAATTCGTCACAAAAGTTGTCTTTCCCATAGCCGGCCGCGCCCCCAAAATCACCAAATCCGACTTTTGCAAACCCGCCGTTTTCTTGTCCAAATTCGGAAATCCCGTCTTTAAGCCTCGCAGCGCCCCCTTATTATTCGCCAATTTCTCAAACCGCTCAAAAGTGTCGCCAAGGATCTCACCAATCTTCACCAAATCATTCCCGTCGCTCTGGTTGTC
>JAISJL010000020.1 GCA_031261545.1 Candidatus Nomurabacteria bacterium | reverse complement strand
CGACTAGCCACGCGGCGGTCAAGCGAGCGATTGCGGCAGGGGTAGACATTCGGATGATTACGGGCGATCACAAAACCACGGCGCTAGCGATTGGCGAAAAAGTGGGAATTGTGGACAATATTGAGCAAGTCTTTGACTGTCGCGAACTGGACAATATGGACGAAGAGACAGCGGAGCAGAAGATCGTGGCGAGCAAGATTTTTGCGCGAGCGGTGCCAGAGAATAAATACCAGATCTTGGAAACGCTCAAAAAGCATAATATTGTGGCAATGACTGGAGATGGCGTCAATGATGTGCCGGCGCTACGGGGAGCTCACGTGGGAATTGCGATGGGTTCGGGGGCAGAAATGGCGCATTCGGCGGGGGATATTATTCTGCTGGATGACAACTTTAAGAACATCGTGGTGGCGATCCGTGAGGGGCGAGTGATTTTGACTAATATCCGACGCACGATGAGTTATTTGCTGTCGACCAATCTGGGCGAGGCGCTGACAATGCTAGCGGGGTTACTACTGGCAAACGCTTTGCCAGTTTCGCCGATTCAGATTCTTTGGATTAACATTGTAACGGATACACTGATGGTGATACCGCTGGGGCTGGAGCCGGCGGAGGAAAACGTCCTGAAACAGAAGCCGCAACTGATCAACGCGCCTTTGCTTTCGCGCAATCTGGTCGTTCGGATGTTTTTGACCGCGATGGTAATGTCGACCTTGACCATATCTATTTTCATGATTACGCGGCCGATGTTCGGACTGGAGATTGCCGAAGTTTTCGCCTTTATCTCGCTGGTGGTGGCACAATGGGCTAACGCCATCTCGTTCCGCTCGTTTTCGCAGTCGTTCATCAAGCGATCGAAGGTGCCAAACTGGCCACTATTTATCTGCCTGATGATAGCGATTTTCTTACAGGTGATGGTGCTGTTCTTTTGGCAACCGCTGCTCGGCATACCATCTGATATTCCGATTGTGCCACTAATTATCGTGGCTGGAATTAGCTTTGCGATTCCTCTGGCAACAACCGAACTGCACAAAAAATTGAGCAAAAATAAGGCTTGAAAAATCTTTGGAAATAGGTTATACTAGTATAAAATAATGAGTGGGAGAGAGGTAAAATATGGTTTTTGATCAGTTAAAAATGATAAATCAGTTGCGCAAGGCGCAAAAGGAGCTCGGCAAGGAAATCGTCGAGGTTGACGCGGGCGGAGGGGCGGTTTCGGTGCAGATTACGGCGGAATTAAAGGTCAAGCAGATTAAGATTGACCCGCTGCGCGTTGACGCAGACGATATCCACGAGCTGGAGCGGTGGCTGGAGAGTGCGATTAACGATGGCTACGCTAAGGCGCAACAGATTGCGGCAGAAAAGATGCAACCACTTTTGGGTCAGATGGGATTGGGCGGCAACACGCCACAATAATTATTACGGATGATTCCCGAAGCCTTACAGAAAGTTATAGATGCGCTGGGCAGTTTGCCTGGGGTTGGAGCGCGCACGGCGGAGCGCTATGGCTACTTTTTGCTCAAATCTGAGCCAACGGTGGCGAACAGATTGGGTGAAAGTTTGGCACAGTTGCACGAGGAAGTAGCTTTTTGCCCAAAAACCTTTGCCCTGATCGACAGATCACAGACCGTTTCGCCGCTTTATGACGACCCAAACCGTGATAAAACTACCGTGATTGTGGTGGAGGAACCACTGGACATCATTTCACTGGAAAATACACACAGCTTCAACGGAACTTATCACGTTTTGGGCGGGGCGATTTCGCCGCTGTCTGGCATTACGCCAGATGAGCTGCACTTTGGTGAGCTTTTGGACAGGATTGCAGATGACGGAGTGCGCGAAATTATCATTGCGACCAACGCAAGCGTAGAGGGCGAATCTACGGCAATTTTCTTGACCAATTTCTTGCGGGAACAGATTGGCTCGGATTTGCGCATCACAAGATTGGCGCGTGGTATTCCAATTGGAGCCGATTTAGGGTATACTGATAGTATGACATTAACACATGCATTAACAGGAAGGCAAATTTTATGACAAAATACGCAAATTTTACGAAACAGCTGGAAACAGCACAACGGATTGTGATTATCCAAGCGGAAAACCCAGATGGCGACAGTTTGGGCGCGGCGCTGGCGTTGGAAGATTTATTGACCGAACAGGGCAAACAAGTGCGGATCTATTGCCCGGTGGAGATCCCGAAATATCTGCGCTATTTGCACGGATGGGAGCGGAGTGAGGATATTTTTGATTACCACGCGGATTTGGCGATTATTGTAGACACTTCTTCGGCGGTTTTGCTGTCAAAGACGCTAGACGACCAAGTCATCAAGAACTTTTTGTTCACGCATCCAGTAGTAGTGATCGACCACCATCTGACAGAGAGTGACCTGCCGTTTGACCACCTGTTGATTTCGGAGCAAGCCGTGGCGACCTGTGAGATTGTCTTCAAGCTGGCGGTAACGCTAAAATGGCGCATTGGTGCAGAAGTGGCAAGGAACCTATTGGCGGGAATCTTGAGCGACACCTTGGGATTGACGACGGATAACGTTTCGGCGCTGACTTTCCAGATTGTTGGGAAATTGCTTGACTTTGGTGCCGTGCCGAGCGAACTGGAAAAATCACGCCGAGAATTATCCAAAAAGACGCAGGATATTTTGCAATATAAGGCAGATTTGATCAAACGCGTGGAATATCATCTGGATGGGCGATTGGCAACGGTGGTGGTGCCAATTGAGGAAATCCGTAAATATAGCGACAAATACAACCCAGGAGTGCTGATTCTGGAGGAATTGCGAACGGTTTTGGGCGTGGACGCAGCGATTGTTTTCAAGACTTACCCCGATGGCAAGATCACGGCGAAGATTCGCAGCGATGTGCCGATTGCAGAGGAGGTGGCTGGATTCTTCGGCGGCGGTGGTCATCTGTTTGCGGCGGGTTTTCGGGTTTATGATGAGTTTGATACGGTTTATGCGGAGACTGTCCGAGCGATTGAGCAGGCTTTTGAGCGAGCAACGACCAAGAACGACAGCGACGCCTACGCATAGGCTTTGATTTTGTGACTGCGAAAAAGTCCCATGCGCGATGGCGATGAGACTTTTCGTTGGGAGTTTGTATAACTAATTACGCAATAAATTGAGCGCTAATCCGGAAACAGGGTTGTCCTTGAGCGGCGCCCAGTCGACTTTTTGCACCATATTCGGGGCAAGTCTACGGATGGTCGCCAACAGAACTCTGAGAACGTGAACCGCGATGAGGGTGTCGGCGTCCTCGCGCGCTCCGGAAAAGACAACGCGGAAGATGTAGTTGCTCTCGGCATCGACAGCGATTTTGCCGCTATCGGCAGAAAGCGTGCTGTCGGAGACCTTGATTTGGACGCCGCCATACCACGAAACGCAACCCTCATCTTTAAGCTCCTTTTGGTCGTAAAGCTTGAGCTCGCCGGTGTTGGAAACGCCAGGGTAGGTGCGTAGTGATTTGATTTTCTGGGCGGCGCAGTTGCTGCCTTCGCCACCGTCGAGAGTGACTTCTGCCGATAGAACAATCTGGTCACCGATTTGCTCTTCGATGATGCATTTGCCCTCCGTCAAACCGGGGACGAGACCTGCAGCTTCGTCAAGCGCGCGCATGGCTGCGGCGATGGCACCGGTGTCGACTTCTGCCCACTTGTCGCTGGAAATCTTGCTACTGATTAGTTTTGACATATAATGTCCTCCTAATTTACAAGGGTCTAGGGACCCAAAAATTGTATTTAGCGGGTGGTTTCATGGTTTTTCCGCGTAAAACGCGGAAAAACCCCGGTAATTACCGGGGTGAACCGATAAAACCAAGTGCTATACTTCCATTATAGCACACTTGCCGAGAAAAGTCAAGCGACCTTGCTAATCTGGATATTTTTTATCGAATTCGATATTTGCTTGTTTTATCTTTTTGATACCAGCTTCAAGTTCTTCTACCAGTTCGTCTGTTAGGCCCATCTCTATATCCCAGTCATTAAAACCTCGGAGGATTTTGTTGAAATTGTCAATGATTATTTCGATCATGTCTATTTTTTCGTCCAAATCATATTGTTTGCGCATGTTGCCCTCCTATTTTATTATGATTTTGTATATTTCGCACAAAAAAGCGACCATATACTAGTCGCAAAACAGTGCTAGCTAGTCAAAGAGTAAATCTTTCAACACCAGATAGCGTATATGATCGCTCATATGATGTTGAAAAATTGTTTGACTAACAAACGTGCACCGTTTTGCACTGTAATTATATCACTTAATTCACTGGAAGTAAAGATCTCTGCGCTTGAAAATGCCAGAAAAGGACTTATGCTGCATATTTCACCAGTAGATGTTGTTGTAAAAATTACAACAACATCTGAAAATAACAGATGAAAAAGGTAGAATAATGAGATATAAAGATGCTGTAATTTTATGGGTTTTTGTTGTCTTTTTGGGGATATTTTGATATAATGCTGGGGTAGGTTTGGTAATTTAGCTGAGCCGCGCTAGGCGTCCCACGCCCTCTGTCGTGGCTTCGTTAAACGGACTTCTAGGGTCCAAGAAGCCAAGAGAGGAGGAAACTATATGATAAAAGAACTAAGACTTTTGTTTGGTTTGATTACTGTAAAGTTTTATCCGAAAAAGAATTCAGATAGATAAATCTATCTGAATTCGCCTACTATTGAGAGTTTTTCCTAGGTAAAACTCTCTATGGAATTATTATACATTATATAAAACAGAAAGTCAAGCGCCTACCTTTCTTGCGAAAATAGAATAACTTGTGGTATAATGGTAGTATTCAATCGAACATTGCAAGGAGGATTGTTATGGGTGCTTCATCTGTTGACCTCCGTTCGAAGGACGGGGATTATAGGGCGTCTGATTATGACGACGTGGCTTACTGGATTGAAAGGGGTGAGTATAAGGAGCCAGATGACATAAGTAGGAAAGTTAATGTAGTCGTAATTGGCTACGAAGTTGGGGCAAAGCTCAACGGGACGACCTACCTCGTAAATCAGCAACAATTCGATTATTTGTTGGTCAAGGTCGAGGAATTGGAATTGACCAGCACTAAAAAAGAGTTGGCGTTAGCTAACATATTGGAATATCTCGATGAGAACGCAGAAAAGGTGGTAAATATATGATAGACACAACACAATATGAGACGGAACATTTTTTGTTTGATGTTCGAGAAGTTGATGGCAGAATAAAGGTCAAAGAGAGCCGTGCGCCGGTACAATTGAGCGCCGTACTTACAGAGCATCAATACCAGACCCTGCTGAGCCTGTTCGGCAAACAGCGTTCCGAAGATTTCATCTATGGATACCTGTATTCGGTATCCTGATTGTAGCCCTCCTTAAAATATATGTTATGGCAGAGAGCAATTCTATGCCACAGACAAAGCCCCCTGCAACGGGGGCGTATTTTGTTTTTGCTTTGTTGTGTGTCCCACCCACACTTGACATTTATTGTCAGGTGTGATATAACGGTGGTATGATGAAACGTAAAGCGGCGTATAAAATATTTTTGGACAAATACGGGCTGGAAAATGAGCTGATTATGGCGATTGAGGAAATGAGCGAGCTGAGCAAGGAACTTTGCAAATATATTCGGAATTATAAGAGCGACAACACGCCGAGGAAAATTGAAGAGACCGAGCGAAATATCAGAGAAGAAATTGCGGATGTGCTGAATTGCGTGGAGCCATTGATGGATGTTTTTGGAGCGGAAGAGATTGAGCGCGTGCGGGACGAGAAGTTGCAGAGGGGGATGGAGAGGATGAAGTCGTAAAAGGCTTATGCTTGCAAAAACATACTGCATTTTGTTATAATATTTTCTATGAAACAAAGGCGACGCATTATAATTCCCGAAAATATAAAAAATAGCGTTGAGCCGCATGAGATTGAGGTCGCTAAGATTATTTCGACTCATCTCAATACGGATATTTTATTTTTAGAGCCTATAGATTTTTATAAAGTCAAGACGGCTGATTTTGTAGCGAATGGATTAGAGTGGGAGATAAAAAGCCCTATTGGCAATTCGAAGAGGGAGACGGTGCGACAACAATTTCGCAAAGCGTCGAAACAAGCGAAGAACATCGTTCTGGACGGAAGACGAACGAAATTGGAGGATGATTTTATATTAAAACAGATTGAACGTGGTCTACAAAACCATAGAAGCATCAAGAAATTGCTTTTCATCACAAAAGACGAAAAGGTGCTTGAAATTAAAAAGTAGTTGTGCTATAATGGTAGTGGGAAAGACCGGGCGGACCCGTATTGGGATCGTCAAAGGAGTATTCCTCGAGATTATATATAAAAGGAGGCAGCAAATGAGAGAGAGAGAGAGAGTAAAGGGCGACCGTAAGAGTTTTTGGTTGATTGTAGTTTTGACTGCCGTTGTGGCGGCTTTTTTGTTAGTTTGGAACGCGAAAGCATATGACATACCGAGTTATTGTCAGTCAGGATTTGTTGGACCGCTGACGGTTGCGCAAACAGCCAACTGTGCGGCGATTGCCGAGGACGAAGACGCGGCGAGTAAGCCAGAATATTGCAGCCCATTGTTTGTTGGCCCGTTGACGGTTGAGCAGGAAGAAGCTTGCAACGAATCTAGTGGATCAGTAAAGGATCCCTGCGAGAACACGACTATAATAAAGGTTGAATGCGGCGAGAACGGGGAAGGAATACAGAATATACTTAACCTAATAATGCAGATTCTGACAGTCGGTGTGGGTATCGCAGCGGTTTTGGGTGTGACTATTGCGGCAATTATTTATACCACGGCCGGCGGAGATGAGAGTAAGACGAAATTGGCTAAGACTATGATATTTAATATCGTCATTGGTTTGATTTTATATGTATTACTGTGGGCATTGCTTAATTTTATACTGCCAAATCAGATTGAGGCGAATAGCTAGAAGAGATAGGTGAACTCTAGGTCGGAAAAGCGTGGACTTTTTTTGCGATAACAGATGGTTGGCAGTCTTGACAATAATTGTATAGACATGATACAATAGTTGTATGAGTAATAATACAGTTACAATAAATTTGTCTTTGCCACAAGCGTTGGTGGAGAGAGTTGATTTGCGTGCGAAAGAGGATTACACGAGCCGGAGTGATATTTTTCGGACGGCGGTTTTGCACCTTCTGCGCGAGGACGCAGATTGGCGAACGGTTTTCAATGATAAAGACGGTGTGCCAGTTGATGATTTTTTGGTGGAATTGAGGCGATTTGATGACGGACAGAACAAGTAAGTTTTTGGCGAAATTGTCACAGAAACAGAGGCTTTTGATTGAAAATCTGTTACTTCGAATACGCGACAACGATTTGGCTGGATTAGATGTCAAAAAGATGGCTGGGTTTGATGATGTTTTTCGGGTGCGAAAAGGCGAAATCCGGATAGTTTTTTGGAAAAGTGATGATTTTATTAGGATTTTGGCGGTTGAGTTTCGAGGGAATGTTTACGGGAAATAGGACTTTTTTACGATAACAGATGATTGGCAGTCTTGACAATTGAGTGCTAATTTGCTACAATGGAGGTAAGATTGGCAGGCAAAAGACTTGACTGCCAACCAGTGACTTTTCTTTTATAAAAAGAAAAGTCAAGAAAAGAAAATGAGCTGACAAAAATCCTCCGGTGTAACCGTGCGGATTTTTGATAAGTGTGATAAAATATAATTAAGTAAGAAAAGGAGTAAAAATGGGCAAAATTATTGGAATTGACTTGGGGACAACGAACTCGGCCATGGCTTATATGGTTGCGGGGAAGCCAGAGGTGATTACGAATGCGGAGGGTAACCGCACGACGCCATCTGTGGTGGCGATAAATAAAAAGGGCGAGCGCTTGGTTGGACAAGTGGCGCAGCGTCAGCGCGTGACAAATCCGAAAAACACGATTTATGGCGTGAAACGGTTGATTGGGCGCAAATTTGACAGCTCGGAAGTCCAGCGCGACCTTGACATTATGCCATACGAAATCGTGCGCAAAGGCGAAGGCGTGGCGGTGAAGATGGGAGATAAAGAATATACACCCGAGGAAATCAGCGCGATGATTCTCAGCAAAATCAAGGCGGACGCAGAGGCGTTTCTTGGTGAAAAGGTGACAGAAGCGATTATTACTGTTCCAGCATATTTTGATGACAGCCAGAGGCAGGCGACAAAGGATGCGGGGCGAATTGCGGGGTTGGAAGTCAAGCGAATCATTAACGAGCCAACGGCGGCGGCTTTGGCCTACGGATTGGAGAGCAAAAAGGCAGAGAAAATCGCCGTGTTCGACCTTGGTGGTGGAACATTTGATGTTTCGATTTTGGAACTGGGCGACGGCGTGTTTGAGGTGAAATCGACCAATGGTGATACGCACCTTGGTGGCGAAGACTTTGATAACCGAATTGTGAACTATATGCTGGAAGAGTTTAAGAAAGAAAGTGGCGTAGACTTGAAAAACGACGCGGCAGCAATGCAACGGCTGAAGGACGAAGCGGAAAAGGCGAAAAAAGAGCTGTCCAGCACTTCAAGCGTGGACATTAACCTGCCGTTCATCACGCAAGGCTCAGATGGACCTTTGCACTTTGAGATGACTTTGACGCGGGCAAAATTGGAAGGATTGGTTAGCGATCTGTTGGACAAATTGGACGAACCGGTCAAAAAGGCCTTGAAAGACGCGGGAATGTCAACGAGTGATATAAATGATGTGGTGATGGTCGGGGGTATGACCCGAATGCCGGCAGTAGTAGAGCGTGTCAAGAAACTATTTGGCAAAGACCCAATGCAGGGCGTAAACCCAGATGAAGTTGTGGCAGTTGGTGCGGCGATTCAGGGCGGTGTGTTGATGGGCGACGTGAAAGATGTTTTGTTGCTCGATGTGACACCACTTTCCCTAGGAATCGAGACGATGGGCGGAGTTTCGACAAAGTTGATTGAGCGAAACACAACGATCCCGACCAGTAAATCCGAGACATTTTCGACGGCGGCAGACAATCAGCCACAAGTGGAGATTAACGTTTTGCAGGGTGAGCGCGAAATGGCGGCAGATAATAAATCGCTTGGGCGGTTTGTCCTCGACGGAATTGCGCCAGCGCCACGCGGCGTGCCACAGATTGAAGTTTCGTTTAATTTGGATGCTAACGGCATCTTGAACGTGACAGCAAAAGACAAAGGCACGGGCAAAGAGCAGAGCATAACCATCCAAAACAGCGGCAATATGAGCAAAGACGACATCGAAAAGGCGCGAGCCGATGCAGAAGCGCACGCAGACGAAGATAAGCAAAAGCGTGATGCAATTGAGGCAAAAAACCGTTTGGAAAGCACAATTTATCAGGCGGAGAAGATGCCAGATGAGTTCAAGGACAAGATTTCCGATGATGACAAAAAGGTAATCACAGAAGCGGTTGAAGAAGCGAAAAAACACACGACTTCGACAGATAAAGACGAGATTGAGGCGGCAATCAAGGCGTTGAACGATGCGATTATGCCGATTGGGTCAAAGATGTATCAAGCGGCACAGGCGGAGGCGCCAAAAGAGGGTGAAACTGATGCCAATTCTGCGAAAACAGAGGAGAACGCTTCGGAAACTGGTGAAAAACCAGCCGAAGAAGGCGAAGTGGTAGACAAAAAATAACCAAAACCAATGAAAGTCCTCCATATTATTGGGGGATTTTCATGTGTGGTATAATGGAAATATATGTTTGATAGAGAATATGATAAGCTGAACGAACAGCAAAAGTTGGCGGTCGACACGACCGAGGGCCCGGTATTGGTGATTGCTGGGCCGGGGACGGGCAAAACGCAGCTGCTGGGGCTGCGCGTGGCAAACATTTTGGGACAGGATAACGGCGCGTTAGCGGAGAATGTGCTGTGTTTGACTTTTACGGAGGCTGGAGCCGCCAATATGCGAGAGCGATTGCTGCGTTTTATTGGCAGCGAGGCCTACAAGGTGACGATTAGCACCTATCATGGCTTCGGGCAGTCTATCATTGGCGAAAATCCGGAATATTTTGCCGCGCAAAACTTGCAAAAACCGATTGACGAACTGGGAACATACCAAGTTCTGGCGGAGATTTTGGAAAATCTGCCAATGGGAGATATAAATAAAAATTACTTTCGCGACAGATTGGGTGTTTATGCTGGTGTGACTCACGACTTAAAAAAATCACTAATTACACCAGATGATTTGCGCGAGATTGCGAAGAAAAACCTGCAAGATAATGATACTTTTGACAGCTTGGCGGCGGATTTGCCAGCCAAAATGCCGTCAAAAGTAGTTGCGGCGGTTGGGATTTTTGATGATTTTTTGAGTAAATTACAGTTACACCCAGAAAGCACAAAAGAGGGGCGACTTTTGTGCCTTGCAACCAAAGAATTATCCTCGGCGTTGGATGGAATTACCAAAACCACACCGCTGACAGATTGGAAAAACAAGTGGCTGGTGCGGAACAACCGCGACAAGGGGGTTTTGCGCAATAGCATCCTGAACAAGCGATTGACCAGTTTGGCGCAGATTTATGCGGAATACAACCGGATTTTGCGAGAACGGGGACTATATGACTTTGCAGATATGATTTTGCAGACGATCCGGGCATTGCAGGAAAACGACGACCTGCGGTTTTCGTTACAAGAGCGGTATCAGTATATTTTGCTAGATGAATATCAGGACACTAACCCGAT
>JAISJL010000005.1 GCA_031261545.1 Candidatus Nomurabacteria bacterium | reverse complement strand
CGCCGGCGCCAAACTCACCGCCGCCCTCGGCTCCGACAACATTGCCTTCTCCTCCGTCGACACCGAAACCGGCCAAGTCATCGCCATGGTCGGCTCTATCGACTACAACGCTCCTGGTTACGGCCAAACTAATGCCGCCACCAGCCCCCTCGAACCCGGTTCTTCCATCAAGCCCGTTGTTGATTATGCCCCCCTCTTCACCCAACGCGAAGGCGTCAACTATGGCCCCGGGGCCATGATCCTCGACAATAACATCGACAACATCTACTGCGCCGGCAACACCTCCGGACGTTGCGGCCTGTCAAACGCCTCCAACAAACTCTACGGCAACATTACCATCCGTAACGCTCTTGGTAATTCGCTCAACATCCCCGCCGTCAAGGCCCTTATTATCAACAACTCTAACGACAGGGGACAATATGTCGGCGATATCGACAACAGCTTGGATATTTTGCACAAATTGGGTGATATATCATATTGTGATGGCATCTATGCTGGTCTTTCATCTGGCATTGGTGGCGGCTGCTCCGTGCGACCGATTGAGCACGCCAACGCCTTCGCCTCCTTGGCTCGGGGCGGGGCATACCGACCTCTGGCTTACACCTTAGAAGTCAAAAATAGCGTCGGCGACATCTTGCAATCTTGGGAAGATTCCGCCAGCACACAGGTTGTCGATCCACAAGTTGCCTACATGATAACCAACATCTTGTCCGACCCCGCAGCTCGTTCACTCGTCTTCGGGTCGCAAGGCTATTCCTTCGGCTTCAAGGTTCCCGATGTCTGGACCGCCAGTAAAACTGGCACGACCGACAACGGCAACGGTGCCGCCAAGGACGCTTGGTTCGTCAGTTATTCGCCAGTAGTTGCGACTAGCGTTTGGAACGGCAACCACGATGGCGCTCCGCTCTCAACCTCAACTAACGACGTCACTCGTCGCGTAGTCAACAACTACATGGAAGCCGTCCACAAAGAAGTCTATGCCATCGGCAAAACCGGCTCACTCGGCGGCAAATGGTCACCAAACCAAGAAATTGCCCAACCAGCCGGCATCCAACGCCTGACTATCGCCGGACGCACCGATGTCTATCCATCTTGGTATAATCAAAAGACATCTGGCGGCGAAAAGGTCGACATGGAGTTCGACTCTGTCTCTAAGAAACTAGCAACCGAATACACCCCAGCCGCAACCCGCGTCACCGTCAGCGTTACCAAGATCGTCGACCCAGTCTCGGGCAAAGAAACCCTCTACGCCGAAGACGGCTACGATCCTAACTCGTCCGATGATGTCCATACCGCAGCCACATCTGGCACGCTAAGTATACCTACTGGCTTGGTCTACTCTGGCGGATTTTTAACAGCTACAGCCGTCGACACCGAATACAATCTCGTCTCGTATAGCCTTAAATCCAGCCAAGGCACCTATCTTGTCCAAGACCACGCCTTTGGTGTCAGCGAAACGCATACCGGCCAAATCTCTTACCAGCTCACCAGTTCGCATGCCGGCGAAACTGTCACCCTGACCGTCACCAACGAAGCCGGCTACACCACATCAATGTCAACACTAATACCATATTAAAGGAGATTATGAATACACCAAGCAACACTAAAAGCTATCTTGTTCCAACAGTTGTCGAGCAAACGCCATCTGGCGAGCGAGCCTTTGACATCTATTCAAGGCTACTCAATGACCGCATTATCTTCCTCGGCGAGGAAATCACCGACCATCTGGCAAACATAGTCATTGCCCAGATGCTTTTCTTGGCCAATTCCGATCCGCAAGCCGACATCAAACTCTACATCAACAGCCCCGGCGGTGACGTCTATGCCGGATTGGCAATTTTTGACACCATGAACTTCGTTAAGCCAGATGTCCAAACTATCGGCATCGGTCTACAAGCCAGTATGGGCGCCTTTTTGCTGTCATCTGGCGCCAAAGGCAAACGCTTCCTGTTGCCCAACTCCCGCGTCATGATCCACCAACCTAGCAGCGGCACCCACGGTAAAATTACAGATCAAGAAATCGCTCTCAAAGAAGCAGCGGCTCTCAAAAAACTGCTCAACGAGCAGTTAGCCAAAAACACCGCCCAGCCTTTGGCGAAAATTGCCGAAGATACCGAGCGCGATTTCTGGTTCTCATCAAACGAGGCCGTAAAATACGGCCTCGCGGATAAGATTATACAATAAACCTACATCTTGATTTCAACGTCAACACCAGATGGCAAAGACAGATTTTGCAAGCTGTCGATTGTCTTTGGCGTAGCATCAAAAATGTCAATCAGTCGTTTGTGAACTTTCATCTCAAACACTTCACCGCCAGTTTTGTAGACATGTGGCGATTTCACAACTGTGAAGCGTGATTTTTTTGTTGGCAAAGGCACCGGACCACTAATTTTAGCCCCTGTGCGAATTGCTGTTTCTGCAATCTGCTTAGCCGAGCGGTCGATCACGCGGTGATCATACGCCTTCAAGCGGATGCGAATTGTTAAACTGTTTTCTGCCATTTTTACCTTTCGATGCTCGCAATCTTGCGCCGCCAACAAGTTATCGAGCATAAATTAACTTTGCCGCTAGTCTAATCAAGACCTTGGCAAGAGGGGCGGTCAAACACTCTTACTACCATTATAGCACATCTGACGCCGATTTTCAAGCCTTGCGTTCATGTAGCCCATTGGCAAAGGCCGCAGCACTCATCGGCTTTCCATTTTCCGGCAAAAGTGTATCAATCACCACAAACCGCCCGTCCACTGCTCGAAAATTGGTCACTGCTGGCTCCACGGGCGCGTCTGCGGCATGCGCGGCCAAAATAATGGCAGTGATACCGTTTATGTTAATCTTTGGCTTAGGAAAGCCCTGAAAGGCTCGTATTTGATCAACAATCTGCACGGCTGTGTATTTTTCAGGTTGCAACCAACTCATTTCCTTGGTCAGCAAATGCGTGTAAGCCGCCTCCGTTTCATCTTGCGGCATCGCCGTTATCTGTCCCGTGGCGATCTTCGGCAAATCTTTTGTCAGCATTTCCGCACCAAGCCTCGCCAAAGCATCATAAAGCTCATTTTTGCTGGCATCATCTGTAATCTCGTAATGCTTTTGCGCAAAAATCCCGCCCGCATCCATCTCCGGTGCCAATTTCATCAGCGAAACGCCAGTAGTTTTGTCGCCGTTCAACATCGCCGTCTCGATCGGCGTTGGACCGCGGTATTTTGGCAGCAGAGAAGGGTGGATATTAACGATCCCGACAGGCTCAAAAATCTCCAAAACGGCGTAAGGCACAATCTTCCCAAAGCTCGCCAAAACTCCAACCAAAGGCAGTTCATATTTTGCCTTTAATTCTTGTAAAAATGGTATAATTTCTTTAACTTTTTCCGGTTGCAAAATAACCGGTTTTTCCAAATCGTACACATTTTTTATACAATTTTCATCTGAGACATCATCAAATCGTACACATTTTTTATACAATTCCACTACCGGATTTTCGCGCACTTTTCGCCCTCGGCCCACCTGTTTGTCTGGTTTCGTCACCACCGCCACAACATTGAATCCTTCGTCCAGGAGCCATCGCAAAGGTATCACCGAAAACTCATCTGTGCCAAAAAAAACAATTGGGTTATCCATCTGTCATCCCCACAGAGTCTTATCGTTTTCAACCTTTGAGTAATCCAGCGGCTGCAGGTCGCCCTTGTCGTCCAGCGTGAAGAAGGCGTCTTTCTTGCCCCGAATGTGGTCGATAAACAGCACTCCGTCCAGATGGTCAATCTCGTGCAGCAAAGTTCGTGCCAATCCATCCGTTGCTTTAATTTTGACCCCTGTGCCGTCCTCCAGCGTTGCTGTAATTGTCACCTTATCTGGGCGCGCCACCATCCCATAAACGCTCGGCACGCTCAAACACCCCTCGTAATCCTTCTTCATCTTAGTGCTAACTCGCAAAACCTCCGGATTTACCAGCGCCAAAAAGGCCTTTTCATCCTTATCGTCGTTGTTTTCGCGCACAATGATCACTCGCTTCAAGTGACCCAATTGTGGTGCTGCCATTGCCGCGCTCATCTCGTGCGGATGATCCTTCTCCCAATCCAAAGCCGTCGCTCGCATCTCGGCGATAATCTCCTCAATCTCTGGCGTAATCTTTTTAATCTCCTCCGATTTCTGCCGCAAAATCGAATCTGGTGTAACAATAATTTTATCTTTCATATTATAATTATACCATAGATACTTTCGCGTCCAAAACCTAATTCGCAAACAGGCTAAAGACGAGTTGCAATGTATCACGTTCCCAGCTTCTTTTCAAGATAAGATGGCCTGTTTGGAATTAGTGTTTTGTAAAGCGAAATCAATTTTTACAATAGGTTATATGGATCAAGATCAACCTGCCAATTCGCCGGCGGCAAATTCAATTTTTTGAGCAATTCCAACAGTTCACCTCGTCGTTTGGCCTTAACCGTAATCTGCCATCTGTAATCTCCGCGGCTAAATTCATAAAACGCTGGCGCCGGCCCCAAAACTTGCAGGGCAGGGTAATCTGAGGCAATTATCCGAGCCGCCTCCCGAACATTTTTGACCACTAGACTCTCCGTTTTCATCGAACACACTAACTTTAACAGATGACAAAAGGGCGGATAACCGGACTTCTTGCGACCCGCCAGAGTAATTTTTGCAAAATCTTCATAATTCTGCTCTGTCGCCAGCTGGATAATCTCATCATCTGGTTGGTAAGTCTGGATTATTACCTCTGCATCCGCATGCCCCCGTCCAACTCGCCCAATCACCTGTGTCAATAGCTCAAAAGTCCGCTCGGAAGCCGTAAAATCCGGCATAAACAACCCGCTGTCCGCTTGCAGAACTCCCACCGTCGTCAAATTGGGCAGATCAAACCCTTTGGCAATCGACTGTGTTCCAATAATAATCCCAAATTCGCCATTTTTAACCTGTTCATACAGCCTATTCATCGTTTGATCCTTGGCAGTATCACTATCAAATCGCGCAATTTTGACCGCAGGAAACAGCTTTTTCAGTTCTTCTTCAACCGCCTTTGTCCCAAACCCCTTATAAACCACTTTTGGCGACTGGCAATCTGGGCATTTAGTCAGAGCCGTCCACTTTTTGCCGCACAGATGGCAAATCATCTGGAAGCTGTCATGATGTAGCGTCAAGGGCAGGCGGCAATCTGGGCAAAGCGCTTGAAATCCGCACGTTTCGCAGGCAATCAGGTTGGAACTGCCCCGCCTGTTGTGGAAAATCAAGGCTTGCTTGCCACGCGATAGCGATTTTTCGATCGAAGATAGCAAATCATCACTCAAAAACCGGTGTTTACTAAAATTACATCTGTCTTTCAGAGATGTTGTTGTTATTTTTACAACATCATCCGACTGTATCGCACGGTTTTTGAGCTCAATTATTGCCTCTTTTTGCCTTGCTATCATATAATCCACAACTAATGGCGTGGCAGTTCCAAAAAATGCCTTGAACCCACCATCTGACGCCATAAACGACGCCAACCGCAGCGCATTGTATTTCGGCGTGCTATCCTGTCGGTAGCTCGGCTCATGCGCCTCGTCCACCACCACCAATCCCAGATGGTCAACTGGCGCGAACAGCGCTGACCGTGGGCCAACCACAATCATCGGCTCATCCGAAGAAAACACCGTCTGCCAGATTTTCCGCCGAACAGTAGCAGTCTGCTGCGAGTGGATTTCCACCACAGATGAACCAAAAACCTCACGAAACTTCTCAATCAGTTGCGAAGTCAAGGCGATTTCTGGCACCAACACAATCACCGACTTACCAGTGGCTAGTGTCCGCCGTGTCAATTCCAAGTAGACATTAGTTTTGCCCGATCCTGTAATTCCGTGTAGCAAAATCGTCGGCGACTTGTTCTTGCAAATTGCAGCAATCGCCTTTTTTTGCTCATCATTTAACAAAATATCTCTTGTTTTTTCAACAACGTTGTTTTTTTTACCGACATCAAAAGAAGCAATATTTTTTACAACATTAGCCGGAATAACAGACTGTAAAATTAACGACAACGGAGCGTTGTAAAAATTACTCATCCACACCATCGCATCCACCAAATGCTTCGGCAATCGCCGTTCGCACAAAACTTGTTCAATTTTTTTACAAGCATATTTTGGCTTGCCAACTTCCCGAAAAACCACCCCAAACTCAATCTTGCCAGCCCGCCCAATCGGCACCATCACCAACGACCCCACGCCAACAGCCTCCTCGTCGCAAGCATAAGTAAAAAAATCACTACCCGCACGAATAATCTTATTGATCGCCACCTCATAATATCTGCTCATATCTACATTGTATCACATAATTTTCGCAACATTTCTATAAAAAAACAAGTCTTCCAAAAAAAAGAAAAGTGTGCGACTCTGGATATAAAGGGAGATTTAGATGCTGGATATATTTATTTCATCGCGTGTTCGACGCAAAATCATCATTGTTTTCGCAAAGTATCCTAGTTTCAAGATGCACGTGCGAGGTTTATCAAAAATCATCAAGGAAGACTCCGGTAACATCCAGCGCGAGCTGAGCAAGTTGGAAAAGGTCGGTTTTCTATCCGTTTCGCGTGTCGGCAATACGCGCACCTACCAAACCAACATGCAATTCCCAATCTTCCGCGAATTACAGAGTATCGTTCTCAAAACCCAGCAACAGCAGTCCAAGCTCAAATCCGAGCAGGCCGCCAAGCGCCAACAGCAGCAAAACAAAGCCGCTCGACAAAAGGCTCTGTCTGAAATCATCTCAGATGGAGCATTGGATCAATGACACAATACTCCCAACTTTTTCGCGAATTATTGAGCAAACGCGGACTGGTAGCAGATGACGAAATAGAAGTCTTCTTGCATCCAGATTACAACAATCTTCACGATCCTTTTAAACTACCAGATATAGACAAGGCTGTTAACAGATTAAAACAAACCATAGAAAAACAGGAAACAATCACTATCTTTGGCGACTACGATGCCGATGGAGTAACCGCTACCAGCGTGCTCTATCTGGGGTTAAAGCAAATGGGTCTGACCGACATCGTAACGGTTTTGCCTCATCGCATCCGTGACGGCTACGGCATGCCCAAAAATTGCGTCAGTCAACTGACGCAAACTAAAACCACTTTGGCTATTACCGTTGACTGCGGTAGCAAAAACCACGACATCATCGAGCAGCTAAACCAAAAGGGCATAGATGTCATCATCACGGACCACCACGAAGTCGGCGACACGCTGCCGAACGCCATCGCCATTGTTAACCCCAAGCGCCCAGATAGCAACTATCCCTTCGCAGATCTGGCTGGCGTTGGCGTCGCCTTCAAGCTCATCCAGGCCCTCCAAAAAACTCTTCATCCCGAGACTTTACCAGATGGGCAAGAAAAATGGCTGCTCGATCTGGTTGCTATCGGCACAGTTTGCGATTGTATGCAACTCGTTGGCGAAAACCGCATTTTGACTCATTTCGGCTTCAAAGTCATCAGCAAAACCCGCTTGGCTGGCCTACGTGAGCTGATGCGAACCGCTTATCGCTCCGGAAAAGACAACATTGACTCCTATTTTGTCGGCTTTGTCATCGGGCCTCGCATCAACGCCGCCGGTCGCTTGGATGATCCTGTGCAAGCCCTCAACGTTTTCCTATCCGAAAAGGGCGCCGAGTGTGCCGCTAATGTAGAAGCTTTGGAAAAGTTAAACCGCAAGCGTAAAACTCTCCAAGACAAAGCTACCGAGCAAGCCGTCAAACAGATCAATAACCAATATAAGAATATCGAGCTACCAGATGTCATCTGTGTCCGCAATACGGATTGGCATGAAGGACTCATTGGCATCGTCGCCGGGCGCTTGGTTGACGTTTTTCACCGGCCAGTTTTTGCCTTCACACAGGCCGAAAACGGCAACTGGAAAGGCTCAGGACGCAGTTTTGGCGACTATTCTCTTGCCGACCTCATCAAACAGGCTAAACCGCTCATGGTGCAGGGCGGGGGACACCGCGAGGCTGCTGGATTAGTGCTAGCATCAGATGAATTGTACACAAAATTTATAAAATGTGCAAATAATTTATACAAAGATAAAAAACTTGAACATTCTGACCAAGAGAAGTTCTTTCGCCCCAATCCAGACATAACGATAGAAAAAATAAATGACTTATCCATCAAGTTTTACAACGAGCTTAAACTGCTAGAACCCTTCGGCAACGGTAACCCCGAACCAATTTTTGAGATCAAACAAGCCAAAATCATCAGCAAACGCATCATCAAAGAAAAATACCTCAAATTTATCATCGAAAAATCCGACGAACAGATGGGTATGATGTGTTTTCGCCCCGAGCCCAGCTGGTTCGACCTCCAATCTGGCGACCACGCCGACTTCCTCTTCAATCTCGAACTCGACGAATACCGTGGCACAAAAACCATCGGCGGCGTCGCCACAAGCATTTCCAAGAGCCATTAACCACAACCCTCTTGCAAAAACCCCCAAACTCGTGTAATATATAACTATATGGCGTCAATTATTGTGATAACGAACCAAAAAGGAGGAGTTGGCAAGACCACTACGGCAGTTAATCTTGCCTATTTTTTGGCACAAGCGCAATCCAGATCCACTACAAAATCTGGCGCAAAACTACCCCCAAAGACCCTCCTTGTCGATTTTGACCCGCAGGGTAACGCTGCCTCCGCCTTAGCCATCGACAAACAAGCTTGGCCAGCCACTATGACCGATGTCATCTCTGGCGAAAAATCCATAACCCAAGCCATCGGCGCCACAGGCTTCGACAATCTCGACATCGCCCCAACCACCTCCAACCTAGCCAATGTCGAAGCCGGCCTCTCTGGCGACCCACGCCGCTTCACTTTGCTCAAAAAGGCTCTCAAATCAATCTCAGATGATTACCAGTACATCATCATCGACTCGCCTCCTAGCCTCAGTTTATTAACCATCAACGGACTCATCGCCGCCGACTACCTGCTTTTGCCAGTCCAAACCGAGTTTTTCGCCCTCGAAGGTGTCAGCCAGCTTCTTCAATCCATGGAGCTAGTCAAAAAGGCCATGAATCCTCATCTGAAACTGCTCGGCGTCTTGCCAACCATGTTCGACAGTCGCACCACCCTCAGCAAACAAGTCAAACAGGAAATCATCAAATACTTCGGCAAAAGCGTCTTCAAGACCGAAATCCCGCGCTCAGTCCGTTTGGCGGAAGCTCCGAGTTTTGGCCTACCAATCGGCGTCTACGATCGCATGAATAAGGGTGCTAGAGCCTACAAAGCCTTAGCCAAAGAAGTCGAAATAAGGTTAAACAACAAGGAGGGCAAAAATGCGTAAAGGTTTAGGCAGGGGCTTCGAAGCCCTAATTCCAACCAGTTTTAACGGGGACGGGGAAGGCAGTCTAACTATTGACCAAAATCTGGATATCTCACAGGCAGAAGACCAAAAGATCACAGATCTGAGAGAAATAAACATAACCGAAATCGCCCCCGATCCCAACCAGCCGCGCAAAACCTTCGACGAGCAAGAACTCCAAGATTTGGCTAATTCCATCAAGCAGCACGGCATCCTTTCCCCAATCATGCTCATTCGTAATTCCAGCGCAGACAGTGCCAAAATAAAATACCTCATCGTCGCTGGTGAGCGTCGCTGGCGCGCCGCCAAACTCGCCCAACTCACCAAAATCCCAGCCCTCATCCGTGACCTCACCGACCAAAACCGCCTCGAAATCTCCATCATCGAAAACGTCCAGCGCGCCGATCTCAACCCGCTCGAAGTCGGCACTGCTTACCTCAAACTCCGCGAACAATTCAACCTCACAGATGAAGCCATCGCCAAGAAAATCGGCAAATCCCCCATAGTCGTCTACAACCGCATCCGCCTCCTCACACTCCCAGATGACGTCAAGCAAGCCGTCATAACTGGCCAACTGACCGAAGGGCAGGTGCGCCCGCTCATCTCCATTGACCCCAAAATCACCAAGCAATTTTTGCCCAAAATCTTAAATGAAAACTGGTCCGCCCGCAAGATCGAGCAACTCGCCGTCCATACCCGCCAACAAATCGGACAAAAGGTCAAGACCAACGCCAAATTACCATACGAAGCCGAAGCCAAAGCCATCACCAAACAGCTCGGGGCTAAAACCCAGATCACATCCTCATCTCGTGGCACTGGCTCAATCACCCTCAAGTTCCGCAACCCCGCCGAATTCCGCAAGATATTCGACAAATTAACCAAGACAAGTTGACGAAATAACAAAAAGAAAGTATAATAGACTCTATGGATAATCAAAAAATCACCAGCAAAATACCCAAGTTTTGGCAGCGTCACCCCTTTGCTAAGGATCTTGTCAGCCTCTTGACTTTTATCATCGGGGTAATCTTGGTCACTTACGCCCTGACCGCCTTCGTCTTTCGTTCCTACAACGTCGTCGGCGGCAGCATGGAAAACACCTTGCAGCCAGATGACCGCGTTCTCGTCAACCGTGTCCCGGTCAGCCTCGCTCATCTGTTTAATAAAAACTACACCCCCAATCGTGGCCAAGTCATCGTCTTCATCAACCCCAATTATCGCCCCGGTGACCAAGACCAATACATCATCAAGCGCACCATCGCTTTCTCCGGCGAACGCGTCGTGGTTAAGGACGGCATTTTAACAGTTTACAACAACGAACACCCAGACGGCTTCCGCCCCGACGATGGCTTTCATGGTGAACCAAAAGCCTACACATCTGGCGATGTTGACGAAATCATCCCCGAAGGCGCCATCTTTGTCTCTGGCGACAACCGCGACGGCAACCACTCCTTCGACTCCCGCAACGGCCTCGGCCTAATCCCGCTTTACGACATCGTCGGACCGGTCGGTCTGCGCGTTTTCCCCTTGGACAAAGTGAGGTTTTTCTAAATTATGGCAACCAATCAACTCCTCATGAACGGCGGAC
>JAISJL010000008.1 GCA_031261545.1 Candidatus Nomurabacteria bacterium | reverse complement strand
TCATCTCCCCCTGCCGTCGTATAAACTATGCTCGCAATCACAATCCCCAGGACGCCCAAAATCCCCACGCCCCAAGTCAATATTTGCAAAACCAAGCGAAGAATCCCCCAGATGCCTTCGCCTTTCTTGCCGCAATCGACTTTTATGATGTTAGTTTCCTTGCACGGGTTGCCCGTGGGTGTAGTCGGAGTGTCTGGTGCTTCATCTAGTCGTAATATATTCCAACACGGATCAGTTTTGGACACATTTGGGTTGTCATGTGAGCCGTTCCAATAATTAAAGCAATCCATGTAAGTTGGTGATGCCAAGAGCGGCTCACAGTAGTCTTTTTTCGCGCCGTCGCCGAGCCACGCATTCGACCTAAAACTCAAACACTGTTCGTAGGTATATTTTACGTCACTTTTTGCCTGTTCGCATTTTCGCAACATGTCTGATGTGTAAACGCCTACATAACCGGTTTGACAATATTCACCATCTGCCTTCGGCTCACCAGCGATCCCAGCCTCTCCGGATTTCACGAACTCAGCCCACTGCCTACACGCCGCTTTTTGACTAGCATCCAAGGTAGTTGCCGCATTTTCATCGCTCAAAAAGTTCCCACAACTCTCGCCAGTTATATAATTCGTGACATTGCCATCCATCACGTCGTCGCAATCTTTCTTCTCAAACTCAGTTAAGTCGTTCGTTGCTCCTTGTCGGTATTCTCCGCAACGCGTTGTCGAAATCATCAAATACGGTCCAACCGCTCTAGCGTTCATCACCAACAAAAACGCCGCAATCACAGCCACCAAAATCGCTAAAAGCCAAAAAACACCTTTGGAAGTTAGTTTACTCTCTCTCTCTCTCTCTCTCTCTCTCTTGTTTTTTTCACACCCCACTCCTTTCCTTATTAATCTTCTTTGCAATTTCGCCAATATTCTTGCTCAAATCTCGCCGCGCAATCAGGATGCCGTTCGGCGTGTTGACTACTGCGATATTGTCAACTCCAATCACTACTACTGGCGTCATGCCATAGTCGTTGCGAACATAAACATTGGTTGCGCCATCCAAGTAGACTTTTGCGCCCTCGGCGTGGTTACCGTCCTCGTCAATCGGCAAAATCTCGTGCAAATCCTTAAACGATCCAATGTCTGACCAATCGAACTCCGCTGGTGCCACCAGCAACTTCTTGGCTTTTTCCATCAAGGCAAAGTCAATCTGGTCGCTCGGCTGCTCCAAAAACTTAGCGTTGTATTCTTCACCCAAAACCTCGCCAATTTGCGAAAAAGTTTCCCAAGTCTTCTGCAAATCGGGCGCGTCCGCCTCAATTGTCGCCAAAAACGTATTCAGCGAACCAATAAAATACCCCGCGTTCCACACAAACTTACCGCTCTCCAAATATTCCTCCGCCGTGGCGAAATCCGGCTTTTCCTTAAAGCTCAGCACCTCAAAAACCTCACCCACTGGCTCGCCCTTTTCGATATAGCCAAACCCAGTTGCTGGATAAGTCGGATGTATTCCGACCAAAGTGATCGTCCTATGCTCAACGGTCGCCGTTTGCGCAATTCCAAAGGACCGGACATACCCATCAACATCCGAAATCGCGTGATCAGCGTGGACAAAGGCAATCGGCTCATCACGGTCAGCATATTCACGGCTAATCGCATCCAGCGCCATCACAATGCTCACCGCTGTGCCACGGTCAGCTGGAATCGGCAGCAAATGTCCCGCAGCCAATTCCGGCAGTTGCTCCGCCACTTTTGGCGCATTCTTTTGATCCGTAATTACAAAGATCTTGTCCGCCGTCGTAATGAGTTTATTGCGCTCAAAAGTCTGCTGAATCATGGTCTTCTCGCCGTTTAATTTCAACAGATACTTCGGCGTTTCTGGCGTCGACAGCGGCCAAAGCCTTGTTCCCACTCCGCCCGCCAAAATCACAATTATCATTATTTACCTACCTTTCGTCCCAAAAGTTTATAATCATCATGCAAACGCACAATATCTTCTTCGTCGCTCGGCTCGTCCGCAGTGTGTTCCCAAATCTCCGCCACCAGTGTCGGCTCGGCATAATGCCCAGACAATCTGTGCCGCTCATTCGGGTTGAGGATAATTACTTCGCCAGCCTTGGCTTCCAGCGCACCGCTCGGGTGTTGGTCATCGGCATTGCGGTAATAAAATCCGTCAGTCAAAAACTTCCAATATTCCTTACGTCGGTTGTGATATTGCCACGAATTACGTTGCATCGGATATTGCAGCAAAATCTTCGGCGTCCTGTCCAATCCGCGATGCGCAATCTCAATATCTCCAAAAAAATCTTCAATAAACTTTGGCGCCTGTTCGTTCTTGATCCGAAAAAACTGCCCCCACGGCCGAAACTCGTCTATCTCCACAATCTCATATCCCGCATCTCGCAAAACGCTGGCAATCTTTGTCGCCAAATGATGCCTGTCCAGACTTTTCAGGTCCAAACTGCTCAATTTCTCACTCAAACTCTTCATAAAACCCTTTCTTTCGCACTCGGTAGCATTCTACCGGCTAAAATTTTACAGGCAACCAGCTTGTCTGTCTCGTTTCCTCCTTCTATCCTCGTGGTGGCTCTCCACCAGTCGGATCTTTCATAAGTTTCTTGGATTTAACCTCGAACCGTCGACCCGTTGTCGGCGACACGAAGTAATCCTCATCCATCAGGTTAATAAAACTTGTCAAATCGGTTTCGTCCATGATTATGACGGCACCGTTGTCATCTGTCATCAGCTCCAATTGCATTTCGTCCGAATATTCCAAAATCTTGTCTTGCGAAATCTCGCCAATCGTCAGGTTCGACAGCTTTTTGATTAGCGGTTTTTTGCCTTTGAGCATAATCTGCAAATCCAATCCATCTGGGAATGCCAGCTTGTAATGCTCACTAATCTCTGCGATCTTGGCATCCGTAATCTCGTCAGTTTTGCTCTCAAACTGGAAAAGCCGCTCAAATTTGCTCGGACTAAACACAAAAACTTCCTTTTCGTAAACCAACACTTGCGCATCATCTGGTATTTTGATGCCAATATCTGCCTTAAACGGCTCAAAAGTCTGGTTTTTCAGCTCCCAGCTTGCCGCACTGCGCAACGCCGCCGTTGGCTGGATCTGTTTAGCGATATAAAAGACCCTTTCGTCGGTCGTAACCTTTGCCACGATGCCCTTGATTCGGCGGAAATCGTGATCCGCTTCATTGAATAGCTCAATTTCGGTGTAATTTTTGTCAATCAGGTGTAATAAGGTTTCCAATCGTCCAACTTCGCCCAACCCAATCTGGTAAACCGTGTCATTTTCGCCAGTATTATCCCCGTATTTTTGTACCGTCAAGCCCTTTTCTGCCCCAGAATTGACAAAATTGACTAAATCCACCACAAACAGCGTCCGCACTTGCGCCATCAGATCATCCGAATAGCGGATTTTATACGGTGTGTAGTTTTTGTTAAACAAAAACAGCTCAATCTTGACCTCGTTTTTGACCGGTTCCATCTGGTTCGCCCACAAGAACAAATCCACAACTTCCTGTGCGCTCTGTTCTTCCTGATTTTCTGCGTCCATTTATACCTCTTTCTGCCCACAATTTACTACCATCATACCGCAATTTTACAATTTTTTCAAGGCTTTTAGCGCTTCTTTTGGCGATTTTGTTTCCATCAGATTGGCGCGCAGTTCGCTCGCCCCCGGAAAATCCCGCACATAGACCTTGAAAAACCGCTTCATCGTGTCATACGCCAGATCTTCGCTGTTTTTTGCGTATAATTTCAGGTGGTATTTCAGTAATTTCATCAGTTCCTCTCGTGAAGGCTTTTTTGGTGTCGTTTTGAAGCAAAACGGATCCTCAAACACTCCTCGCCCGATCATAAACCCATCGATTTCCGGATATTTTTCCACCAAAGTCTTGCCTGCTGTTGTATTTTTTACATCACCATTGACAATCAACAGCGTTTTTGGTGCAATTTCGGCTCGTAGCTCGATAATTTCTGGCAAAAGCTCATAATGTGCCGCTGGCGTGCTCATTTCCTTCCTCGTTCGCAGATGAATCGTCAATGCCGCCAGATCTTGTTTCAGCAGAAATCCAATCCAATTCTTCCACTCGCCCACAGATGAAAACCCCAGTCGCGTCTTGACGCTAACCGGTAAACCAGCCTTCTTTGTCGCTGCGATAATCCGAGCTGCTAACTCCGGATCTCGGATCAGGGCGCTCCCGCCGCCGCTTTTGACCACATTTTTATCCGGGCAGCCCATGTTTATGTCAATCGCTTTGTATCCAATTTTGCGCAAATAATTCGCCGTAGTCGTGAAATCATCTGGGCGAACACCCCAAATCTGTGCCACAATTGGCTGTTCATGGCGGCCAATTTTCAGCCGTTTGATCGCGTTCGGTCGCCCCTTGGGGTTGGCAAAGCTCGAAACATTGGTGAACTCCGTCCAAAACACATCTGGTCGCCCAGCTTTACGCATCACCTTGCGAAAGTTAAGGTTCGTCACCCCCTCCATTGGCGCCAAAATCGAAAATCCGTTGGGATGTTTTCGCTTAATTATGTCCCACATCCACAACGCCTTCTTCTAGTTTATTTGTCATCTTGCGACGATTATTCCTACTACTGTTATTCTGCTCGCGTTGCTCACGCTTGTTTGTCGTCTCAGCTTGGTCGGTCGTCAGAGTGGCAAATAACATCTTCCCCGCAGAAGTCTGCAAATATCGGTCAACCATGATTGCAACGGTCTGGTTGATCTTATTTTGAGCGTTGTTGACCACCACCATTGTCCCATCCTGCAAATATCCGACCGCCTGACCGTCACCCGAACCTTTTTGGATTAGCGTAATCGTCGTTTTCTCCCCCGGTAGCATCTCGCCGCGCACACTTTGCGTCAAGTCGTTAATGTTCAGCACGATGATGTTTTGCGCCTTTGCCACCTTGCCCAGATTAAAATCATTAGTCAAAATCACCGCCTTTTGCGTCCCCGCAAGTTCCAGCAATCTGTTGTCGACATTGCCTTTCAGCTCGCTGTCGTCATAAATCGCGATATCTAATCCTGCGATTTTCTGTAAATTACTCGCCACATCCAATCCGCTACGCGCTCGCGCACGCTTTTCGCTATCTGGGCCATCTGCCAAAAGCTGCATCTCGTGCAACACTGACTTTGGGATCAAAAAACTGTCACCAAGGAAGCCCGTTTCCGCCACACTCAAAATCCGCCCATCCATAATCGTCGAAGTATCCACAAAAACCCGTCTTCGCGCATCTGCCGACAACACCTGTGGCGCTTCAACCGTCACCATCTTCCGGTTAATCACCCAAAACCCCGCCACCACCAACCCAATCACCACAAACAATAAAATTGTATCCAACATCTAACCTTCCCCCTTAACTTAAAATAATCTTTTCATTCCAAGTATACTCCTAATTCCGCACAATGTCAAGACACGATTTTTCTATTCTGTTCGGAGCGCTTCAATCGGGTCGAGTTTGGCGGCTTTGCGCGCAGGAAACCAGCCAGACAGCACCGCAACGGCCATCAACGCTACAATCAAAATCGCCGCTTGCAACCAATCGATGCGCAGTAGCGCCATGTCATCGGCAAGATTCAATAATTTGCTAATCAGTGGGTTTGCCAGCGTAATCAGCCAAGCCACCGCCACGCCAATTGCCCCACCGAGGAAACCAATCCACGCTGCTTCGTAACGGAACAACCGTGACACATCACCGCGCTTCATGCCCAGCGCTTTCATCAGTCCAATCTGCCGCGTGCGTTCCAAAACCGAAATATATTGCGTGTTGATAATCCCAAAAATCGAGGCGATCACCGCCAGCGCGCCAAAACCAATCAGCCCCCACTGCGCGACATTGATAGCGTCATACATCTCCTTGCGGTTGTCGGCATCCGTGTTGGTTGCTATGTTTGGTGACATTCCTCGGATTTTTTCGGCGACTTTTTGCGTATCGTAGCCGTCGCGCACAACGATAGAAACGGATGAGCAATCAGACAGCGTTTCCTCGTCGTCGCAATTCACTTCCGCAGTTTCTATCTCGTTCATGTTCCGAATTTGCTCAATCACCTCTGGCGAAAGGTATAAATACTCTTGTTTTTCGCTGTCATATTTACCCATAGCAAAAACTTTCTGTGCATCCTCGGAGCTCAACAATGTTTTGTCGATGTAATCTCGCCCACCATTGCCCGCTGCCAGCGCAAGGCAGATCGTCGTTGCGCCTACCGCAATTGCCAGAGCCGTGAGAACCGTGCGGGCTTTCGATTGTTTCAGGCTCTTGATTGCTCGTGTTAAAATGTATACTTTACGCATTTTTGCCACCTTTCTTGCCAATAATTTTATCAACCTTGCCGTCCACGACATGGATTTGCATATCGCACTTGGCAGCCAGTTCGGGGTCATGCGTCACGATAATCAAGGTTACGCCGTTTTTTTGGTTGTAATCAAACAAGGTTTTAATGACCTTCTGACCGTTGACGCTGTCAAGATTGCCAGTTGGCTCGTCAGCAAAGAGGATTTTTGGCTCGTTCACAATCGCCCGAGCAATGGCGAGGCGCTGTTTTTGTCCACCGGACAGATTTTTGGCTTTTTGGTCTTTTTTATCAAGCAAATCCACGGCCGATAGGGCTTTTTGGACTTTTTTGCGGATTTCAGAATGTGAAAAATCGTTGATTTCCAGTGGCAAACTGACATTATCAAAACAAGTCTCATTGCCAGAGATAAAAAAACTTTGGAAGACAAACGCCATCTCGTGAGCGCGGAACTCGTCCACCTTGTTTTTTGACATCGTCAAAATATTGCGGCCGTCAATAACAACTTCTCCCCTTTCTGGGCGATCCAATCCGCTAATAGCGTGCATCAGGGTGGACTTCCCCGAGCCAGATTTCCCGACGATGGCCACGCTGGCGCCATCAGGAATCTCACAACTAACATCTTTGAGTGCCACGAAAGTGTAAGGCTTCTTGCCGTAAGTCTTCGTGATATTTTTTACTTCAATCACACTTGCCTTTCTATTTATTACTGTGGTGCCCGAGACTGGACTTGAACCAGCACGCCTTGCGGCATATGCTCCTAAGGCATACGTGTATACCAATTTCACCACTCGGGCATAACATCATTATACCACACATCCACCATAATTTTAAGCAAATTATACCCTGCCCAAAACCCCGATCATCAACCCCACTGCCACAATTCCTAAAATCAAAAATAGCGATTTACGCGCGGCCTTCTTGCGGTTTTTTTCCTGATGAATGGTCGGGATTATGTCCGTTGCGGCAGTATAAATGAAAAATCCTGCCACGATCCCCAACAGCGGCGATATTTCCAAGGCATCACCAATCGAATAAAAAATCACCGCCGAAACCGTCGCCACTAGTGCACTCAGCAAGTTAATCAAAATCACTCGCGATTTTCGCATCCCGCTGTGTAGCATGATCCCAAAATCACCAATTTCCTGCGGAATCTCGTGCGCCGCCACCGCAATCGCCACAATAATCCCACTCGTTGGAGAAACGAGGAAAGCAGCCGCAATCGCCACACCATCTATGAAATTGTGAATCGTATCCCCAAAAATCACCATCGGCACCATCGGCGCGTGCGACTTTTCGATTTCCGCATGATTATGGCTGTGACTATGAAACCAATTCAGCCCGCCTTCCAGCAAGAAGAAAAACACCAACCCCACCATCGTGAACGACAATATCAATCGCGCATCACCAGTCTCAACTGCCTCCGGCAACAAATCCAAAAACGCCGTCGCCAGCAACGCTCCCGCCGCGAAAGCCGTCGCATAGACCGCAAACTTCCCAGATTTTTTCGACGCAAGCAGCAAAATCCCACCTACCAGCGACAAAACGCTCCCCACCAACGACCAAATAATCACTTGCACTAACATAATAATATTATAACACAACGAAGCGAGAGTTGAAAGTGTTTACACTTTCAACCGAGTGAGGCAGTGTTATGCCGCGAAGCGAGATAACATAACGGTTATTTTCGCGTTAGCATCTTTCGTAAACTAATTTTCGACGTAAACTCCATCGCCCCATATTGAAAAACCCTGATCGCAAATCGAGTTATAACGATGCTCGAAATTATAATAACCACCGTCCCAATCAGCAATTCATACCACGGCAAAGTCCCAAAGGCACTTCGCATCATCAAGGCCACTGGTGCCGAAACCGGAAAATACGACAAAACGTAAACAAGCGCATCTGGCATCGCTGCCAAAAATGAGCTTATCGAAAACACCGGCAAAATCGTCAGAATCATGATAATGCTTGAATAGCTCGAAACTTCCTTGGCGGTCGGCACTAGCGACCCAACCAAAACGCATAATCCAACGAACAAGACATAACTCGCCGCCAACAAAACAAAACTTGTCAAAATCGTCAGCGGATTTATCTCCACATTGGCCAAAATCGCGCCCAAATCCATTCCCATAATAGCCGTTCCCCGTCCAAAAGCATAAACCAAAATCAGCGGCACAATAATGATAAAAGTTTGCAAAACCCCCAGCGCAATCAACGAAAAAATCTTGCCCAAAATCAAAGTTTTCGCAGGAATTGCCGTCAAAAGCATCTCCGTAATGCGGTTCTCTTTTTCCTCAATCGTGCTAGTCGTGAGCCTATTGCTAAACAAAATCACCAAAACATAAAACAACCCCAACGCCACCAACGGCACCACCATTTTGCCCAGCAAACTTCCCTCCTCCCCATCCACAAAAGTCGTCGTATCGGTCGCGTAAGTATGCGTCAAGATTATCTGCTCGCTCGCCTCCAAATCCGCCAACGCTGACCCAACCAAGACCCCAGAAATCACCGCACTATAATCGCTAAACAAAGATTTATTATTCGCAAAAACTTCAATTTTCGGGTTCTCCGTAAAATCTTGCGCAATAAAAACAAACGCGTCCAAATCGCCATCACGAACATCTTTGATTCCAATATTTTTCTCCGAAACCTTCACCCAATTTTCCGTCAGCTCGCTCTTCATCAAGCCTGCTTCGTCCAAAATCGCCAATTTCGCATCCGCGTTTTCATTTTCTGCTTTCAACGCTCCCTCAACATTCGAGCCCATCGCCCCAGCGAAAACAATATATCCGACCAACAAAATTGGCAAAAGTAACGCCGAAACCCAAAACGATTTTTTCTTGAGCGACCGCAAAATCTCAAACTTCACCACTGTTTTCAGGCTATTCATTTTCACCTCCATAAACTTCCAAGAAAATCTCATTCAGGCTTTTTCCGCCAAATTTCTCTCTAATTGCTGCAATCGTGCCAGAAGCTCGGGCAACCCCATCTTTCAATAACAACGCGCGATCACACAACTTCTCCACCTCGTCCATGTAATGCGTAATCAAAATTATCGTCGCGCCGGCCTCGTGTTGTTCGTCAATAATTTCCATCAAAAGTTTGCGATTTATCGGATCAAAACCCTTCGTCGGCTCATCCAAAACCAAAAGTTTCGGGTTATTCATAATGGTAATTCCCAGCTGGATCTTTTGCTGTTGCCCGCCCGAAAGTTGTTCAATTTTTTCATTTATTTTGTCCGACAGTCCCACTCGCTCCAAAAACTTCAACGACCATTCCTCCGGATTTTCCAAACCTTTTAGCATCCCAAAATACCGCATCACGTCAATCACGCTCTCTTTGCGATAAAGTCCGCGCTCCTCTGGCAAATATCCCACAGGCTCGCTCCCTGGCACAAACTTTTTCCCATGAATCAAAAGCTCACCGCCACTCGGCTCATACATCCCCAAAAGCGCCCGAATCGTCGTCGTCTTCCCCGATCCATTCCCGCCAAGGAAACCAAAAATCTCCCTCTCCTCCACATCAAAACTCAAATCACGAATAATCTCCTTCTCCCCAAATCTCATCCGAAAATGCCTAATTTCAACTATTTTCTTGCTCATATATTTACATTATAACACAACTACAAAAATCAATCAGCTCCACTTTTCGTGGGGCTTTTTGATATCATAATAAAACTTTGCTATCCACAATGATTCCTTGGTGATCGCGGCGGGAGTCGAACCCGCGATTTGCTGGATGAGAACCAGCCGTCCTGGACCACTAGACGACGCGACCAATATCCTATTCTACCATTTTCCCGTCAAAATTGCAATACGAAAGCCACAAAACCGCCAGACATTATGTCGGACGGCTTTGCAAAGATTTTAGAGAGATTACTATTGGTTATTGACCAATTTCGACGCTGCGGCGTATAAATCACCCGGCAACGCCATGATGATTTTCTGCGACGCTTCGGGTGCGATTCACTCAATGGTTTGCAAAGTGCGAATTGCCAGCCCATTCGGGATTTTGGCGAGTTTCTCGGCAGCTTCGGCAATGCCGTCTGCGGCGATTTTCTCGCCCTCGGCACGGATTTGCGCCGCCGCCTTTTCGCGTTCGGCCTCCGCCTGCTTCGCCCAAGCCCTCTTGGTGTCTTCGGGTAATTCAATGCTTTGGAGTTTGACCTCCTCAACATCTATTCCCCACTGATTGGTTCGCCTGTCCAAGATTTGCTCGATTTTCTCGGCAATCTCTGTCCGATTCCGCAACAAATCAATCAGCGTCATCGTGCCAGTCACGTCTCGCAAAGCGGCCTGCGCGAGGTTAGCAACGGCGTTGGTGTAGCCAGCCACCTGAAAAATGGCTTTTTCTGGGTCTTTGATGCGAAAATACACCACTGCGTCAATGGTTGCCGAAATATTGTCCGCCATAATGACGAACTGTTTCGGCACATCAACCGCTCGTGAACGTATATCCACAACGATACCCGTCTGAAAAGGTCGCCAAATCCAGTTTAGACCAGGGTCTTTGACAGTGGAAAACTTTCCCAGCGTCAAAACGACGAGTTGGCTGCCTTGCTGCACCGTCGTCAGACAGGTCAGCAGCGTGATGATGAGCCACAAAATCAAGCAGCCCGAGACAATTGAGAAAACTAGCATAGTTATCTCCTCCTCTAAAATAAGATATACGGTAGCCCGCTGTGCCATTTCTGGCTCGGGGGGGGGGTCCTTAATTGTTCCCCACACCCGATTATGCTTCTATTATATCACACTTGGAGCAAAAAGTCAACCCCCCTCTTGCAAAACCAACAAAAATCATATATACTAAGCTTATGTTTAGCCGCAAAAAACAAATGGAAGAAATGGCTTTCGCTACCGCCATCCAGTCCGATCTGGCGATTAGGGCAATTTCCGACGGCGTCGTCGTCTGCAACACCTCTGGACACATCTTGCTCATCAACCCTGCCGCGCTGGAAATGTCTGGTTTTACTGTTGGCGACGCTCTTGGGCTAGATATCTCATCTGTCATCACGCTTCTCGACGTTCACAACCAAGCCGTCATCTGGGATTTCAAGCAGATCAAGCAAAGCCTCACTCGCAGCGACCTCCAGCTCAAATCCAACACCGGCGCCAAGCTCACCCCTGTCGAAATCCACATCATCCCGAGCAACACCACCAAACTGCCCGATTACCAGATCGTTTCCAGCAGTAATCATCACGCCGCTCCGCAAGACAGCTTCATCATCACCCTTCGCGATATTTCTCTGGAGTTAAAGAGCGAAGAAGCTCGCATGGATTTTATTTCCACCGCTTCTCACGAGATGCGCACCCCTGTTGCCACTATCGACGGCTACATCGATCTCGCCCTCAACGCCAACGTGGCCACTACTGACGATCGCGCCCGCGGCTTTCTTGAAAAGGCCAAAGCTGCCAGCAAACACCTTGGCGAACTCTTTGCCGATCTGTTAGACGTCACCAAAATCGAAGACGACGGTCAAGCCTTTCGCTACGAAAAGGTTGATGTCAACGCCCTGCTCGCCGAAGTCGCCGACGAAATGAATCAACAGATCAAAGCCAAAGGTCTCGCCCTCAACCTAGCCAGCGCCACCACGAAGATTAACCCATTATACTACGCCATGGTCGACAAAACCATCTTGCGCGAAGTCCTGACCAACCTCATCGGTAACGCCATCAAATACACCGAAAAGGGCGGTATCGCTCTCAAAGTCACCGCAGATGACGACTACATCACCATCAGCGTCAAGGACACGGGCATCGGCATCGCCCCCGAGTTCCTGCCTCACATTTTCCAAAAGTTTTATCGCGTCGACAACACCGACACGCGCCAGATCGGAGGCACTGGCTTGGGCCTATATATCGTCAAAAACAGCGTCGAAAACATGCACGGCAAAGTCTGGGTCGAAAGCCAGCCAGGTCAAGGCAGCGAATTCTTCATTAGTCTCCCAAGGGTCAAGAACTCCGACGGTTTACAAATCTAAAAGTAGCTTACAGATCTAAAACCCGTGAACTCTTCGTCAAATAAAACACCTCTCGTCCGTTTAAGCTCGGAATAATTCGCACAATCTCATGATCATCCGTAGGTTTGTGCCTGCCATCTGTCAAAACTAAGCGGTATTCGGCGTTTTCATCCATCATCTTGTTCTTGCGCGCATAAAATTGCCAAAAAACCCGTAGTTCATCCGTCTCAAACTTCACCCCAGATGGCAAAACAACCGCCCCCAAAGTCTTCACCGCCAAGCTGTTGTCATTAGCCAGTCCAGATAGCGACCGCGAGGCGTTGAGATAAAAATTATAATTTATCGCGCCAATAACCACGCAAATTGACGAAACAATGAACAGCCCAGCCGTAATCGCATAAGGATTGATCGGAAACAGCGTCTGCCATCTGGAAAGCAAGTAAAACAACCCCCATCCGGCAATCAGCGCCACCGGCAAAGTCAGCCCCACGATCAAGTTCGGATTGGCCCAAACTATCATTATATCACAGATTAGCAGAAAAGTCAAT
>JAISJL010000001.1 GCA_031261545.1 Candidatus Nomurabacteria bacterium | reverse complement strand
GTAGTACTTACCGTAGTTGTTCGCTGGATTCACGCCGGTACTGCTTGAAGTACAAGAGGCGCGCGCGCGCCGCACCGAGGACTGTAGACGACCAATAGTAACCGTTGCTACCCTGATTGCCCGGACCAGAGCTGTAGTTGCCGGAATAAACAGCGAGCCAAGCGCTCTTCAATCCCGCGTCGGAATTCGTCAAACCGCTATTAATCTTGTTATTCAGCACCGCGAATTCGCCAGTCGTTGCGACGCCTGTTGGCAGCCTCCATCCCGCCGGACAAATCGAAGTATCATCAAAAGGACCTGTCGAAGTGCTATTGCAGGCGTTGGTCTGTCCGCCCATCGCTGCGCACCAGTTATAAAGGTAACCGTATTGTCCGCCCGATCCAGTCGTCGTCAAAGGTTTACCCGTCGAATAAGCCTGCCCAGTTCCAGGTACTGTGGTTGTTACATTCAAGCCAGTATAATTTGATGCTGTCGAACCGTTCGTCGGAGTCAGTGTTTTCGTATCATCGTAATCCGTATTCCCGTCTCCGCCATAAGCCAAGTTTGTCATCATCCAACACAACCCATCAGCAAACTTACCAATAAAGTATGTGTGACTGTCGCGAGCGTCTGCCACCCAAACCGAGTTTCCAGCATTAGCCGCTGGGCAAGTTGCATTCGTAACCGTCTGCATCGTGTCGCCGTTCTGCGCAATTGGTGGCGTATTGCTCACACTCCATGACCTATCCACAACACTGCTGCTCGCGTTTTCCGCCTGACAAACCACATAATATGTGTAATTTCCACCGTTTATCACCGTAATTGCTTGCGAATGCGACGTGCTACCAGTCGTCTCCATCTCCGTGCCGCTGCCATAGTCAAAGCTGGCGTTTTTGTATTGGCAAGTTGCCGTTTTATCCGTCGTAGCCGTCAAGTCCACCGAATTCGTCCCATAGGCAAAGACCTGTGCCGCAGTCGGCGTGTCGATTACCACGGTCGGCGCTGTCCCAGAAGCGCTCACCCCAAAGTTGACCGTATCCACCACGCTCGTCGTGTTACCGCTCTGGCAAATCACACTATATTCATAACTTCCACCATTTGCTAAGCCCGTGATGCTTTGCGAATGCAGTGTCGCACCAGTCGTCGTCATCAAGGTTCCTTCCGTGGCGTAATCAAACGGCCCGCCCGCGTTATATTTGCACTCTGCTGCTCGGTCAGTTGTTACGCTAAGCGTGGTGCTCGTTGTGCCATAGGCAAAGAACTGATCCTCTGTCGGTGCCGTAATGCCAGTAACCGGCGGGGCAGCCGGCGAACCGTTGGATATTGCCGTCCATTGGATTTTCGCCTTATACGTGTCTGGCACAGCATCCTTAACACATGCCGCAATGTAATACGGTCGAGATTGATCGGCGCCATCGTTGTCATTGTCGTCAATCATGGTATATGTGGTTGGGATAGCAGCATATTTACTCGTGTGAATAAGTGTGCTTTGGTTACGATCAGAAAGGTTCACTTCGTCTGTCGTTGCACCATATGCCTCATCAAAAGCCACATTGGCGTTGCTCATGTTTGGGCTTTCATTATATATCGGCCCACCAACCGTGTTGTTCGTCGTCCTTGGTGTGGCAAATCCCCAACTGTCGCAAGTCGAGCTCGTAAAAGCCGCTGGGTTCGCAATACTACCGGAAGCCGGGCTCAATGTATTGGTAGGGTTGTTTGTGCCTATCATCTTACCCGAATCTTCCGGACTAACGCTAGTGTTTCTCGAATCCAACGACAGTTTGTAGCCATATGTTCCAGCCGAAACTTCAACCCGCACATCGGATTTAATGGAAGCCACATTGCCGTTAGTATGATCGGCCAAAGTCGTAAATTCATATCTCGCACAGTCCTCGCCATCTTCCAGTTCGCTACAATCTTGACCGTCAATGTATATTGAAATGTCATCCGCCAACGACATGGTATATGCCGTATTCGTAGCCGCATAACTACTGTCGCGGTTAGAGGACGCCGCCGTCACCAATAAAATAGCCGCCAACGACAACGTAGCGACAAAGAAAATCTGCCTAAACCTCCTAACTAATAAATTGGCACCCCCCCCCCCAGCTGCACCTTACCTCGCTTGCCTTTAGCATCGTCCCATTCCTCCTTTTATACTATCTTACTACCATTTTAGCATAGGCGTTTTTTATTTGCAAGGGTTTTTTGCATTTTATCATTCTCCCAGCCTAATTTCCAACTGCTTCAATGCTTTCTCGAAGTCGTTTTCCAACTGGCTCATCTCTCTCGCTCGATAAATCTCAAACTCTTGCTCAGCTTTTCTCATCGCTTGTTCGTGAGATATTTTTCCATTATCGCTCAAAATATGCATTTTCAACAGTTTCAATTGCTCATCCAAATATCCCGCCCAATCTTTCATTGACATTGGATTTTGCCGCATCGCCTGCAATTCTGCATAATCCAAAAATTGCGATGACAGCAAATTCAATTCTTGAAGTTCGCGCTCTGTCAAATAATTTTTAGCAATCTTCACATCATCCTTTGTCACATAATCACCCTTGAAATTTGTCATCCCCGCCAACGGTTTTTGGTTATCCACTCGTTCATAAATTGTTTCCGCCGCCGTTTGTTCGTGAACCGCAAAGTGCATCTTGTTCTGAACGCTTGCAAAAAACGTCTTCGTAATATCTTCTCGCGGGTCGTAATCCACCGCAGTTGCATAAATATCTGTAATTTGTTGGTAAAAGTTCCTCTCACTCGCCCGAATATCCCTAACCCTCTGCAAAAGTTCCCGAAAATAGCGATTTCCGCCCGCCTTCAATCGCTCATCATCCATGGCAAAACCTTTTTGGATATATTCATGCAAAATCTGCGTCGCCCATTTGCGATAGCGCGTCGCCACTTGCGATTGCACCCGATACCCAATCGCAATAAACACATCTAAATTATAGTGCAGAATTTGTCGCTCAACTTTACGTTCCCCTTCTAATCGAACTTGTGCAAATTTTACACAAGTTGTTTGTTCGTTTAACTCGTTACTATCATATATATTTTCAATGTGTTTTGTGATTACGCTTCGATCAACATCATAAAGTTCCGCCATTTGACCTTGCGTCAACCACAAATCGCCCTCGACCAACCGCGTGTTGATTTTCGTCACGCCGTTGGCATCTTGATATAAAACCAAAGCCTTGTTTTCCATACCTATATTATAGCACAGCCAAACGCTTTCATCCAAACCCTTGCATTTTCCTCCAAAACTTGTTATCATATATACATCATGGGAGTTTATAGCAATACCGAGATTTTTGATGCATTGAAAAGCGGCGTCATCATTTGCGAACCCTTCGAGCCAAAGTTGGTCGCCGAAGCCAGTTTGGACACCACGCTCGGGCATTATTACTACCGCACCGAAGCCGAATGCGACAAATCCATCTACAACCCCTTTGACAAAACCGAAGTCAACCAATATTTCAAGGGTCCTTTCGAAGCCGAAACTCACGAAGTCTGGTGTGAACGCACTGGTCACAAGCCTTTCAAGGGCATCCCCATGGATCACCCCATCATCGTCCTCCAAGCCGGCGAGCGCATTCTCGCTCACACCCACGAATTCATCGGCATCCGTTCCACGGGCGGTGCCGCATCCGTCCACTCCCGCAGTTCTTGGGGGCGCAACGGCCTCGCCGTCTGCTTTGACGCTGGCTGGGTCGACCCCGGCTACATCAACCGCATCACCCTCGAAATCTACAACCTCAACAAACACGAAGCCATCGTCGTCCCCGTCGGCGAGCGCATCGCCCAATTCATCTTCCACAAAACCGGCGAAGTCAAAGGCAGCTACGAACTCGGTCGCGAAGGCGTCAGCGGCAAATACTCCTTCTCCAGCGACATCAAACAAGTCATCGCCGATTGGAAACCCGAAATGATGCTCCCAAAGTCCTACAAAGACACCCGCAACCTCCCGCTCAAAATCAAAGGCCTCACCAAAGGCATCAAATGACCAAAAATCACAAAATGACCATCTATCTCGTCGGCATCGGTGGTCACGGCATCGGCTCACTCGCCGAATTTCTGCAAGACGCCGGCTTCAATGTTTTCGGATCAGATGCCAACCAAAGCCTTTTAACCTCCGAACTCCAAAACCTCGGCATAAAAGTCCACATCGGCGAACAAACTGGCGATCATCTCGAACAAACCAACGCAAAAACCCCCATCGACTGGGTCGTCCACACGTCCGCCGTTAAGCCCAACCATCCCGAACTCGCCAAAGCCAAGTCCTTAAACCTCAAAATCACCAAGCGCGACCAACTCATCGCCTTTTTGGTCAAAGAACTCGGCCTCAAAATGATCGCCATCGCTGGCACCCACGGCAAAACCACCACAACCTCCATGCTCGTCTGGATTTTCCGCAATCTCGGACTTCCGATTTCTTATCTCATCGGTGCCAAGGTCGGCTGGGCAAAATCCGGTCATTTTGACCCCAAATCCGACCTTTTCATCTACGAAGCCGACGAATACGACCGCAACTTCCTCACCTATTCTCCTTTCGCCTCAATCATCACCGCTCTCGACTACGACCACGTCGACATCTACCCCACGCGCGAAGATTACCTGGATGCCTTTCGCCAATTCATCTCCCAATCTGATAATCTCATCACTTGGCAACACATCGCCGACTATCTCAATCTGCCAAAATCAAACACCGCAACATTTTTGGACAAAATCTCACCCGAAATCACCCTAAAAGGCCTTCATAATCGCCAAAACGCCAGCCTTGTCCTCGATTTTTTCACCACCCTAACCTCTCATTATAGCATACTTGGCGCAAAAAGTCAAGTTCTATCTGCCCTCAACTCCTATCCATCTGTCACCCAGCGCTTCGAACGCATCGCCGAAAACCTCTATTCCGACTACGCCCACACTCTCGAAGAAATCTCCGCCACACTCCAAATGGCACGCGAAATCGCCAAACCGAATCAAAAAATCGTCGCCATCTACATGGGTCTCACCAACGCTCGCCAACACGAAATCATCAAAACCGGCGGCTACAAAAACGCTTTTGCCTCGGCCGACCAAATCTACGTCATCCCAACTTTTCTCACTCGCGAAGATCCCGCACAAAAAGTCCTAACGCCCACCGAAATTATCTCCAATTTCCCGCCAAAAGAGCAAAAAATCGCCCAAGCCGCCAAAATCGACAATGATTTTTTTGCAAAAATCAAATCACACTTATCACAGGGCGATCTTGTTCTACTTCTTGCTCCCGACGATTTGTGGTTACGAAATAAATACCCATTCAAAACCTAAAGGGCTTTTGCAAAGAAAGCTGTTTCAGGCCATTCTTGAGGACGGCGAAAGCATGAGTGACGAACCCCGCAACGGCGGGCGTGAGGAGCGTGCCTGAAATAGTCTTTCTTGCAAAAGCCTACTTAATTAGTGTTTTGTCAATCTCGTTTCGCCCAAAAACAATACAAACCTGACTCGGTAAATAAAAAATAAACACCAAAAATTGCGTAATCGTCGCAATCCCAAAAGGAATAATCCCGTGCATCGCCAAATATCCCAACCCAACATTAACATCACATGCCAAAAACAACAAGAACCCCACAAAAGACAACCCGCCAACCCTACCGCTCAAATACACATTGAGCAACAACTCACATCCATAAATAATCGCACTGGCATAAATCAACGGTATTTTGTTATACAAAAAATAAGCAATTATCAACGTATAAATCACCGCCGTCGACCACAACGACTTCGAACGCGTCTTGGAAAACCGAATCGTGTGGAAAATCTGCGCCACAATGAAAACCAAGACTCCCGCCTCAACCTGCAAAGTCCAAAACAGCAGAGTATCCGCTAGCAATGTCAACCCAATCGCAATCGCCAGCAGCGGATCTTTCCCACGCCGCAACATCGCAAAAACCAAACACAAAATAATCCCACCATACTTCGCAAACGACGCCGCATGATCCATCCAATAATTAATCATCCCGCCCAATTTCAAGCTATCCAAAACCACAAACCCCGCAAACAAAATCCCCCAGCAAACCAACCATTTTATATTTCTACGAAACTCCATAATTCCATTATACACCATTTTCATGGTCCACGCGACTGGACTTGAACCAGCACAGGCTCGCGCCCACTACCACCTCAAGGTAGCGTGTATACCAATTTCACCACGCGTGGATACTATCATTATATCACAAATCGTGGTATAATACAATCATGGAAATCAAATTAGACATCGCCAAATTGCAAAGCGAAAAATCAGCCATCGAAGCCTTCTTGACCGAACCGAACGCCTTTGCCGATCCAACTTTCAAGTCAAAAAACAAACGCCTGCTCGAAATCACATCTCTCATTGAAATCGCCCAAAAGCGCGAAAAACTCCAACAAAACCTCAAAGAAGCCCAAGATTTACTTGCCGACCCAGAAATGTCCGAACTTGCCAAAACCGACATCCCCGAAATCGAACAAAGCCTCAAACAAATCGAAGAAACCTTATTCGAGAAATTATCACCAAAGGATCCCAATGACGATAAAAACATCATCATCGAAATCCGCGCTGGCGCCGGCGGCGACGAAGCCTCGCTTTTTGCAGGCGAATTGTTGAAAATGTATCTGCGTTTTGCCGAAAAACATAATCTCAAAACCGAAATCCTCAGCCAAAGTCCTAGCGAAGTCGGTGGTTTTAAGGAAGTCATTTTCAAGGTCAATTCCAGCGACGAAATCGGCGGCTTCTCATTGCTCAAATTCGAGGGCGGTGTCCACCGCGTCCAGCGCGTCCCCGCCACCGAATCACAAGGCCGCATCCACACCAGTACCGCCACCGTCGCCGTCCTACCCGAGGCCGAAGCAACCGATCTCGAAATCAAACCAGAAGACCTCAAGGTTGACATCTATCGCTCTGGCGGTCACGGCGGTCAATCCGTCAACACCACCGACTCCGCCGTCCGCATCACCCACATCCCCTCGGGCATCGTCGTTGCCATGCAAGACGAACGCTCCCAACTCCAAAACCGCGAAAAGGCCATGAACGTCCTCCGCAG
>JAISJL010000013.1 GCA_031261545.1 Candidatus Nomurabacteria bacterium | reverse complement strand
GACGATGATAACACCACCGACCCCGCTTCCGTAGTAACTGAGCCGCCCGCTGAAACCGAGCAACCGGCAGCCACCAAAGCACCGGCAACTCCGCAAACCGAGACTTGGGCGTTAAACCCCACCCTCGCAAGCGGTATCGGTGAAACTGGGCCTGGCGGCTCATACGCCTTCACGGATAGCGACGGCAAAACCTATCGCCCCATCGGCTTAAACGCTGGCAAGGCATTCGTTGACGCCGATGGCAATGCAGCACGCGACAAACTCATCGCAGCCTTCGGCATTAGCCAAAAAATCACCGTCAAAGGTGGTTTCGAGGTCAAAGATGCCCTCAGCAGCGGAGCCACCGTTGTCCTTTTGGAACAATCCGGCGACACCAAAGCCGAACTGTCCGACGGACTCGCGGTCATCGTCGTCCAACCGGACGGCACCGCCTACAACGGCACTCTAATAGCAGTTCAATAGCACCTCCTTAAACACTCAAGACAAAATTGCCTCATACTCATTTGTATGGGGCAATTTTTTATTCTAACTCTAGCGCCAAACTCAAACTATTTGGCGCTAGCAGGAACAAAATCCCTTGCAATTCCCATATAATCGTGATATAATATAAATACCAACGCGGGATAACCTCGCAAAATCTCAATAAACAACAGGTGTTATTATTGATTTGAGCAACGAAATTATTTTATATATGAAAGGAAAACCTAATGAATAATCAAAACGAAATGGAGCGACGCGCCAAGCTGGTTGCGGAGGGTCGCCGCAGGCTCGAGGAGTTAAAGAAAACCCGCGAAGCCCAAAAAGACACACAAGGCGAAACTCGACCAACACAACGACCCCAACAGCAGAAACCAGATTTCAAGCCAAAACCTCGCAGTAATTCACGCACCAGCAGCGGTGTGAAGAATCGCCGCGTCGACTTGCCGGTCAAGGTTCGCCACGGCGAAGTCGTCCACGCACAAAAGATGGTTTCGCAAGACATCAACGCCAAGGCCTCGCAACATATCATCGGCGTCCCCGTCAACAAATCCCAATATAACGGTTACCACGGCGAGCAGTTAACCCTGCCCAAAATCCGCCAAATTCGCAACGACCCCGCCGCTGTGCGCATCATCCCCCTCGGAGGCATGGGCGAACTCGGCATCGGCAAAAACATGACCCTCATCGAATACGGCGACGAAATCGTGGTGGTGGACATGGGCTTGCTCTTTGCCAACGAGGACTACCCAGGCGTCAATTACATGACCGCAGATATTTCCTATTTAACCAAAAACATTCGCAAGGTCAAGGCTCTCTGCTTCACTCACGCCCATCTTGACCACATCGGCGCTTGCCGCGTTCTCCTGCCCGATTTCGGCAACATGATACCAGTTTACGCTACCGAGTTCACCAACAACATGATCAAAAAACAAATGGACGAAATCCCCAAGGCGCCCCTACCGAACTACATCAACGTTGACCCAGCCGAACACAAAATCATCAAACTCAGCGAACATCTCAGCGTTGAATTCATCCACGTCCTCCATTCCATCCCAGGCTGCTGCGCCCTTGTCTTCCGCACACCCAACGGCACAATTTTAATGTCTGGCGACTGGCGCTTCGAAAACAAAACCGCCGGCACCGAGTTCGACATGCCCCGTATGCTCGAAATATCCAAAGCCGAGGGTATAGATCTAATGTTGAACGAAAGCACCAACATAGACACGCCCGGCTCGCACCCATACTCCGAATTTGACGTCGGCGAAAACATCGGCAAAGTCATGGACAACCGCGCCGGCGGACGCATCATTGTCTCCTGCTTCTCGTCGCAAGTCATGCGCATGCAACTCGTCTTGGACGAAGCCAACAAGCGCGGCCGCAAAGTCGCTTTCGCCGGCTATTCCATGGTCAACAACATCGAAGTCGCCGTCCGCAGCAAACAAATCAAAATCCCGAAAAATACCATCATGAAAATGGAAGACATCATCAAACTCCCCGACGAGCAAGTCGTCATCGTCTGCACCGGATCGCAGGGCGAATTGAACGCCACGCTGAACAAAATGATCACCGGCTCACACCGCTTCATCAAGGTCAAAAGCAACGACACTATCATCTTCTCTTCCAGCCCGATCCCAGGCAACGAAGTTCATGTCGTCGGCGTTGTTGACGGTTTGCTCCGCGAAGGCGCCCAAGTCTTCCAACACGGCAAAACCCACATCCACGGACTAGGCCCGCTCCACCTTTCTGGTCATGCCTACTACGACGACCACGTCAAGTTCGTTACCACTCTCAAACCAAAGCACTATATGCCCATTCATGGCGAATTTTACATGCTCGAACATAACGCCGAAATGGCGGAAAACGTCGCCGGCATTGCTCACGATAAAATCCTCGTCTGCGACGACGGCGACATCGTTGAACTCCTGCCTAATAAATCCGTCCGCAAACAAGGCCGCATGCAAGTCGGCACCGTGCTATACGACGACACCGGCGCACCAATCAAGGAAGCCGTAGTCAAAGACAGGTTGCATATGAGCACCGAAGGCATCTTTGTCGTCATCATCACCATCAGCAAAAAAACCGGACAAATGCTCAAATATCCCGACATCATCTCACGCGGCTTCATCTACATGGACAACAGCGAAGTCCTCGTCAACAAGGTTCGCGACTACATACGCATCAAAATGTCACGCGCCAAAAACATCACCCGCATCGACGAGCTCAAACAAGAACTCAAAGACGACATCTCGCACATCCTCTACGACGCCACCGAGCACTCCCCCGTCGTCATCCCAGTTGTTGATAGGGTATAAAAAAAATGATTGTGAATGAGAAAGCGCGCTCACAACCTAATTTCCAAGATACTAAAAGCGAAGTGCAACCCGAGAACCGAAGGTTCCCGGCGTGTAACGGTATCTTGGAAATTATGGTTGTGAGCGCTTTTGGAGTTTACCTATGACGCGGATTATTATTCTATCCGGCTTCCTCGGCAGCGGCAAAACCACCATCATCAACAATTTATTGAAACAAATCGGCGGCACAGTTCGCGTCGGCGTCGTCGTCAACGACTTTGGCTCCATCGGCGTCGATAATCTCTTGATTTCTGGCGCTTTCACCGAACCGGTCGAACTCGCCAACGGCTGCCTCTGTTGCATGTTTGACGAAAACGGGCTCACCCAGCCAATCGCAGATTTATCCGCCGCCGGCTGCGACCTCATCATTATCGAAGCCAGCGGCCTCGCCGAACCCCAAACCCTCACCACCCGCCTCTTCGAAGTCATCGACACGGACAGCTCTCTGGAATTCGGCGGCTTCTTTTACGTTATCGACGGACTCAATTACGCCCAAGCCGAACGCGATTTCCGCCTCAACTTCCACGCCTCACTCAATTTTGCCGATTTGGTAATCGTCAACAAGGTTTCAGATAAGTCAAATCTTTATGATTATATTTCGGGTGACGCGAGGCGGGGCTGCCCCCAAAATGTTTTTCCTGAATTAAGCAATCAACAAGATAACCAAACGAATAATATAATTCAGGAAAAAATTTTAGGGGCGGACCGAGCGGCAGGACCCGAAAGCATATTGACTTGTCCCATAAAATGTCCCATTATTTTCACCGAAACCGGCTTCATCGACTATCGCATTTTTCTGGAAACAACTCCCGAAAATATATCATCACGCCAGATGATTTTGGGCGAAAAACCGGCAAACACTCACGAACATCACCATCATTTCCACTCCAATTTCACTAGCACCACCGAACACTTCACCCACCCTCTCGACCGCACCACCTTCATCCAAACCGTCAACTCATGGCGCGTATCCGTCTTCCGCGCCAAAGGCTTCCTCCAATTTGCAGACGTGAACGGCTACTTTGCCTTCAATAAAGTCGGCACCTTCATCGACCTCAAACCCCTCGAAACCTACAACGGAGAGAGTTTTTTGATCAAAATTGAATATAAGAAATAATTAAACTTTCGAGCCAACCCCAATACCTTTTTCGCGAACGAGTTATGCCGAGCGATAAAACGTTTTTGATTAAAAAATTAGAACCGGCACGCTTACTACCTAATTTCCAAGATACTAAAAGCGAAGTGCAACCCGAGAACCGAAGGTTCCCGGCGTGTAACGGTATCTTGGAAATTAGGTAGTAAAAAGTGCCGTTATTTTATTTTCTCCAAAAACTCTCTCTCATTTATAATCTTCACCCCCAACTTCTCCGCTTTCTTCCGCTTGCTACTCGGCTTATCATCACCCACCACCAAAAACTTTGTTGCACTCGTAATCGCCGTCTGAAACTCACCCCCCAGCGAAGTAATCTTCCTCGCCGCATCGTCTCGGCTCATCACCGCAAGCGAACCAGTAATCACAAAACTCTGCCCATCCAAAACGCCGCCCACCTTTTCATATCGCAACGAAACCCCCGCATCCCAAAACTTTTGCAATAATTTCACATTATCTTCGCTGGCAAACCACCCAATCACATCCTCCGCCATAATCTTCCCCACATTATCCACCGCCAAAAGTTCTTCCTCACTCGCCTCAGCAATCTTCTCCAAGCTACCAAAATGCCGAATCAATTCGCGCGCCGAAAGTTGCCCAATATTCGGAATCCCAACCGCGCCCAAAAACCTATCCGCTGCCAAAACTTTTTTCTCTTCAACCGACTGGAACAATTGAGATGCCGACTTTAAAGCAAAGCCGTCTAATTTCAAGAAATCTTTGACCTCCAAATAATAAATATCCGCCAAATCCTTGACCAACTTTTTGTCCACCAAATCCACAATAGTCTTCTTGCCCAAATCTATAATATCCACACCGGCCCGCGACACAAAATATTGCAACGCCCGAATCAAAAAATCTCGCCCGTCCAAGTTCTTCGCCCGCCACGCCGCTTCGCCATCTCGCACAAACTCGATATTCGGATGCTGTTCTTTCAACGCCTTTTCATAATCAAACGGCAGCGAATCCGACGGACGCAATTCAACGAGATTTTGCGAAATCTTCGGAATAATCTCCCCCGCCTTATACACCACCACCGTGTCGCCAATCCGCAAATCCAGCCGCTCAATCTCGTCCGCATTATACCGCGACGCATGCTTGACCGTCGTTCCCGAAAGCCGCACCGTGTCAAACGTCGCCACCGGCGTTGCAATTCCCGTTCGCCCCAGCGACATCACAATATCCCGCACGACAGCCGTCGCCGTTTCTGCCGCATATTTATATGCCGCCGCTCCTCGCGGCGCCTTGCCCACCACGCCCAATTTCGTATAATCTCTTTTTTGCAAGACTTTCACCACCACACCGTCATTATTAAACGCCAGATTTCCACGCCTTTTGTCTAGTCTCTCAATCGCACCCCAAACGCCCTTGATGTTGTCGCAGACGAACCGTTGCCCGCTGGTCTCAACACCACACCCCTCTATTATATCATATATCGCGTCAAAAGTCAAGTTTTCAACCTCACCACAGATCAGGTCATAGCCAAAAAACCGCATCGGACGCTGCCCGACAATCTTAGCGTCCAGCATGTGCAAGGTCCCCGCCACGAGATTCCGCGGATTGGCAAATTGCGTCTCGCCTCGTGCCATTTGCGCTTCATTTATCTTCACAAAATCCGTTTTCAACATCACCACTTCGCCCCGAATCTCCACTCGCCCCTTGCTGGCAAAGGCAAACTTCTTGCTCTTCCGTATCTCGTGCGGAATATTCCCAATCTGCATCACATTTTGCGTTATGTCTTCGCCCACCAGCGCATTACCCCTCGTAATCCCCTGCACCAATTTCCCGTCCCTGTAAATCAGCGCACACGCTACTCCATCCATTTTAATATCGCCAAAAAACTTCAACTTCGGAACGCCCAACAACTTCCGCGCGCGCTCCGCCCAATCAGAAAGTTCCTGAAAATCAAAAACGTCTTTGAGCGAAATCATCGGCACCTTGTGCTCGACTTTCGCAAAAAGTTTGTTCACCTCTCCCGCCACCGTCTGCGTCGGACTATCCACCGCCACTAGTGATGGATATTTTTGCTCAATATCTGCCAATTCATGCTTCAGATCGTCCGCCGCCGCTTCCGGCATGTCGTCCACATTCAGCACGTTGTAATCATAGCGATATTTTTTGATCAGTTCTTTTAATTTTTCATAACGCTCGGCAACTTCTTGCGGAATATTATTTTTTCGCATAATGGTCTTGCTCCAAAATCTTTCGATACAGCAAATACATGTAACTCGAAATGAAAACCACAGCAAAGCACATAATGAAAACCAAGATAACTGGCAAAATCGGCACATTATTCAGCCACGGCCACACTCCGCCCAGCCAAGCAAACAACATAATCAGCGGAATCATCACAATCACAGTGATAACAGCCATCACCAAAACCATCCACAAAACTCGCAAAATGAACCGCACCCGTCGCCCGCGAATCATATCGCCCGCAATATGCAAAGCGTTTATCGGATATGTTCCGTTCAATGTCGCCACAATCAAGGCCAAAAGCGACTGCACCAGCCAATAAACCGAAAACAGAATCAGCGCCCCAGCAAAAACCCAAAAACAAATCCCCGTCATCGGCGTCTTGAGGAAGTTCGTCGCCACCGCAGCGTTATAAAGCAGCAGCCCGAGCAAAATCGGCAAGGCCTGCAAAACCATCACCAACAAAATCCCAAAACTGCTCGCAATCGGTGTACCACAGGTATAGAGCGCATCACGCATCTTGATTTTATTCCCCGCCAACCACTGTCGCAAAATCACCACCGTCGCCAGCCAAACAATCACCCATGTCAGCACTCGCACAAAATTACCGTTTTCGTTGGCCTCCAAGTCCAGCCCACCGGTCGAAATCGTCTTAACCAAGGTCATCCCCGCACTCGTCACCGCCGAAACATCACCGCTGGTTTCTTTCAACGCTTCCTGAAAACTCGTAATTGTCTCCGTCGACAGCAACCCAACCATCACAATCTGCACCACCGCCACCACCGCAATCAACCATCCAAAACTTTTTCCATTTACCCGAATACTCCGCAAAACTTCCCCAGTAAAGGCAATATATTTCGGCAATTTCAGCGGGCGCTTCTTCTTCGCATATTTGTCCGTTAGTCGAAAAGATTTATGCGGATTTTTGGCGGCGCGCTTCTTGGCATTTCGCCAAACAATCGCAAACCAATCTAAAACGCAAGCGAAAAGTCTTTTTCGGGGCATTCCTGAGGACGGCGAAGACGTCATGACAAACCAACCTTTGATGCGGTCAAAAAGTCTCTTTCGGGGCATTCCTGAGGACGGCGAAGGCATGAGTGACGAACCACGCGACGGCGGGCGTGAGGAACGTCCCCGAAAGAGATTTTTTGACAGCACTTCACTTTTTGCCTTTCATGGCGAAATGCCAAACCACTGCCACCAAAATCATCACCACACTCATCGCAATAATTAACCACATATACCTCTATATTATATCAAACAACCCAAAATGTCAAACAATCGTCCGCCGAATTGAATTATTTATATACACCGCCACTCCATACGAAAACAGCCCGAATTCTCGACAAACTTTCTCAATTGAATTATTTCCCAAATCAAAAACTTTCACCTCGTCGCCAATCCCCAAATCCGTCCCAGAAATATCAATCATAGCATGATTCATACAAACCCTGCCCAAAATCGGCAATTTTCTCGAGCCATAAATCACGCAACCTTTGTTGCTGAGTTCCCTCGGTAGTCCTTCGAAATACCCCACCGGCAAAACCCCAATCTTCATCGCATGCGACGCCGTAAAAATCCCATTATAACTAACTTTTTCGCCTTTTTTGATTTCCAACACATTGACAATCTCGCTCGTCATTTCCAAAACTGGCTTCAACTGCGCCAATTCTGCAAATTCCGCATCATTTTCGGACAAAGGATTGATCCCATACAGCCCGATCCCCAATCGCTCGGCATTAGCGAACTGGCTTTTCGCCTTGACACTCCCCGCCGTCGCCGCGACGTGGATATACCTCGGCGCAAAACCCGCCTCCAAAATCTCCGCCACGCAAGCATCAAATTTCTCAATCTGCATTTTCGTATAGTTATCGTCCAAAGCATTGTCCGCATCTGCCAAATGTGTGAAAACTCCGTCCAGCGTCAAGTTTTTATGCAATTTTATTTCATCCAAAATATCCGAAACTTCATTCAACGATGCGCCCATTCGATTCATTCCCGTATTGATTTCCAGATGGATTTTGCGCCTTTTCCTGCCCAGCGCTCGAATATCTTGCACACTTTTGACCGTCAAAATCCACTGCCGCTTCCGCAAAAACCGCAAATTTTCCGGCTTAAAATATTCCATAATCAGCACCTCGCCGCCAAAACTCTGCGAAACTGTCGAAGCCTCATAGACGCTATCCACCGCCACCAAATCAACCCTATTATCCAAAATCTCCGCCACCTGTGCAATCCCATGTCCGTAGGCGTTTGATTTCAACACTGGAATTACCTTTTTGCTCGTCAACTCCTGCACATATCGCAAATTGCCCAATAAATTGTCCCTGTGTAACCTAATCTCATTAAAGACTCGAAGCTTCATAATAATTTCCTCATTTTGGTGCGGGTAGAGTGAATCGAACACTCATCCCAAGTTTGGAAAACTTGTATACTAACCGCTGTACTATACCCGCATACCCCATTATACCACATTGCGCAGGAAAATGCTACGATTTCCCTCGAAAATATCCTTTCCCTTCGCCGTCCAACGACCGCTTAAATCGCCCAAGCTCATAAGTCGCCACCAATTTGTCAATGACAATCAACACCCAACCACCAAAATACAGCACTGGCGTCGTAGTTATCGGAAACATGTGCGCCAAAATGATGTTTTCTTGACAATCGTTGATTTCTGTAATCCTTTTGGCATTCTCCGCCGCCTCGTGCGGATGATTGATCGTGCTTTTGCCAAAAAAGAAATCGTGCATCAACGCCGCCCGCGTATAATTTTTATTATGAAAAGTTGTCCAAAACATAATTTTCGCCACTCGCACCGAATGGTCAAATCGCGTTGTTCCGTGATGATTTTCTTGCTTCAATTTCGCAAATTGCGGATTTTGCAAAATATCCCCGACCACCGCGTCAAATTTCTTTACCATGTTTCTCCAAGTGCTTCTTCGCTTTATGCGTCGCAATCCTCCCCCGAGGTGTCCTTTCGAGCAGCCCAATCTGCAACAAATACGGCTCATAAAAATCCTCAATCGTCGAAACCTCGTCCCCCGTCAACGCCGCAATCGTCGCCACGCCGACCGGTCTGTCCTGATAATTCCGAAGCATCAACTCGAGCATATTTCTATCTGCCGCATCCAACCCTAGTTCGTCAATCTCCAAAACTCCCAGCGCCGCCAAAGTGATTTCCGCATCAATTTTTCCATCACCTTTCACATCTGCAAAATCACGCACTCGCTTCAACAGGCGATTGGCGATCCGTGGCGTCAAGCGACTCCGTGTTGATAGCATCTCCGCCGCCGCCGAGTCAATCTCCGAACTCAAAATCTTGGCCGAACGCTCAATAATCCTTGCAATTTCCTCTTCACGATAAAATTCTAACCGATGCACCAATCCAAACCGATCTCGCAGCGGTGCCGCCAAGGCTCCCGTTCGCGTCGTCGCCCCAATCACCGTGATCCTCGGCAAATCCAGCCGCACCGAGCGCGCCGCCGGCCCTTTGCCAATCATAATGTCTAGCTTTGCATCTTCCATCGCACTATACAAAATCTCCTCCACCGCCCGATTTAATCTATGGATTTCGTCAATAAACAGCACATCTCCGTCCGCCAAATTGGTCAACAGCGACGCCAAATCCCCAGCCCGCTCAATCGCCGGACCGCTGGTAATTTTAATTTCTGCCCCCATCTCGTTGGCAATCACCCCAGCCATAGTGGTTTTCCCTAGTCCAGGCGGCCCATATAGCAGCACATGCTCAATCGGCTCGCCCCGCTTCTTTGCCGCAGTAATCGCCAATTTCAGATTGCGTTTAAGCCGATCTTGCCCAATATAGTCATCAAAAGTCTTCGGTCGCAAAATATTCTCGTTTTTCGAAACCTCTGCGTCGATCTTTTCCACTTCCAGCTCTTTTGGCTCACAAATCCGCTCAATTACCACTAGTATAACCTTTCATTATAGCACACTTTACCTCAAAAGTCAAGTAATAATCTGGCGCGCTCACAACCTAATTTCCAAGATACTAAAGGCGAAGTGCAACCCGAGAACCGAAGGTTCCCGGCGTGTAACGGTATCTTGGAAATTATGGTTGTGAAGAGCGCCATCATTATTGACTTACACCTTTCATAGTTAACCCAATTTTCCCATTTTCAAGGCTATCAATCTTCACTTTTACCTCTTGCCCCATCTTCAAGACATCTTCTACTTTGTTAATCCTCTGCTCGGCAATTCGCGAAATATGCAACATTCCATCTGTTCCAGGCAAAATATTAACAAACGCCCCAAAGTCCTTAATCCCGACCACTTTTCCAGTATAAATCTTGCCCACTTCTGGCTCTTCGGTTAGCCCCTTGATCCACTCCACCGCCTTGGCAATCGACGCAGCATCATTCGACGCCACCGTCACCAATCCGTCCTCAGCAATATCAATCTGCGCTCCAGTTTCGGCTATAATCTTGTTAATCATCTCGCCACCCTTGCCGATCACTGCCCCAATCTTCAACGGATTAATCTTGACCTTTTCAATTCGCGGCGCCAATGGCGAAATCGCACTTCGCGGCGCAGCAATCACCGAAGCAATATGCTCACGGATAAAAGCGCGCCCAGCGTTGCTCTGCTCGATCGCCTTGCTCAGTGTTGAAACTGGCAACCCATGAACCTTCATATCCATCTGAAGCGCGGTAATTCCCTTTTCGGTACCTGTAACCTTGAAGTCCATATCGCCAGCAAAATCTTCCGCATCCGCAATGTCGCTCAAAACATAAAACTTGTCGCCATCTGTAATCAAGCCCATGGCAATACCGCTAACAATCCGAGCAATTGGCACACCGGCATCCATCAAAGCCATACAAGCCGAACAGGTTGCCGCCATAGATGTCGAACCGTTTTGCGACATGATCTCTGTCACGCTGCGAATTGCATATGGGAAATCTTCCACCGTTGGCAAAACTGGCAAAATCGCCCGCTCCGCCAAATATCCATGCCCAATCTCTCGTCGACCGGGCGAACCCATCCGCCCAGGCTCACCCACAGTATAACTTGGCGCATTGTAGTGGTGCATATAGCGCCTCTCACCATCGTTGACTTCCATCGTATCAACCATCTGCGCAAAACTCATCGGCGCCAAAGTCACAATGTTCATCGCCTGCGTCAAGCCGCGTGTGAAAATCGAACTCCCGTGAACTCGTGGCAAAACCCCAACTTCGCTCGAAAGCGGTCGGATTTCTGTCAATTTTCGCCCATCTGGTCGCACACCGTCCTTGACAATCCCATTTCGCGCATCTTTGTGATAAGCCATCGTCAAAGCCTCGTCATATTCCGGTCTTTTCGCCGCGTATTCTTCTTCGCCAATTTTCGCCACCATTTCCTCGTGGAATTGTTTTCGCAAAGTGTCCAACAATTCGTTACGCTCCGCATACGGCTTGCGCACGTCTTCGCCCAATTTGCCTTCCGTCCAGTCAAACGCCGCCGTCATGATCTCTTCGCTCGGCTTAACCAAGGTATATTCCTGTTCCGTCACGCCAATTTTCTCGCGCAGTTCATTTTGCATCTCAATCAGCGGTTGGTATTGCTCATATGCCCAAGCCATTCCATCAATAATCGTCTGTTCCGAAACTTCGTTCGCTCCAGCCTCAACCATAGTAACGCCACTTTTAACACCAGCCACCACCAAGTCCAAATCCGACACAACACGCTCCTCGGCCGTCAAAAACGCCTTGAACTCGCCATTGACCCGCCCAATACGCAATCCCGCCACTGGACCATCAAACGGCACGCCTGCCAAATTGAGAGCGCTAGACGCCGCCAGCATCGCAACACAATCCGGTCGAAAATCTGGATCCATCGACAAAACCGTTGCCACAACCTGCACTTCTTGCCGATAACCCTTTGGAAACAGCGGTCGAATCGGTCGATCAATCAACCGCCCAATCAGCACCGCCTCATCGCTCGGTCGCCCCTCGCGCTTAATAAATCGCGAACCCGAAATCTTGCCCGCAGCATAAAACTTCTCTTCATAATCAACCGAAAGCGGGAAATAATCTAGCTGCACCGGTCGATTTCCCACCGCCACCGTTCCCAAAACTACTGTATCCCCATATCGCACCAGCACCGAAGCCGTCGAACGAAACCCAACCCGACCAACCTCCAAACTCAACTTCTTCCCCAAAAATTCGCGTTCTACCCGCGTAATATCCTGACCATTAGGATTTATAATCATCTTTTTCCCTTCTTTTTCTACCTCTATTCTACCGCATTTTTTCCAAAATTGCAACCCCAAACTCCTACAAATACAAACTCTCACACCACAATCGCGCATCTTCCAAGATAAACCCATTTCGTTTCTGCAATTTCACAGCATCATCGGAAACATCCGCCAAATCCGCATTTTTCGCCATCGCCTCCATCAAATCTTTCTCGAAACCAACCTTTACAAAATCCACTCGCTCACGACACCACTCATCCCATTTCGCAGCTGCGGTCGAGGACATTTTTTCATAAAAGTTTCGTGCAAGGAATCTCGGCAGCATTTCGTCCAACCGCTCATCCGAAAACTTCGGCGCAGTCGCCGAATCCTCGCTCCATTTTCTCGCCAACGACGCATCCAAACTCCGCACCTCCAACATCCTTTGCTCATCTTCTCGCGACGGAAAGCCACCATCATACAGTTTGTCCTCCGCCACTCTCGGAGCACTCACGCCATCCGAAGCCCCAACATATTCCGGCTTTTCCGCCAATATGTTAACCACCCGCTGCAAAAACTCCGGCGCAGCTCGCAATTCCTCCAAGTGCTTCGCGACAATCTCCTCCGACAATCCAATCTTGTTCCATCCATCGCCAGATGACAAAACCCCAAGCGGTGCCACGGCTGGACATTTATTATATTTTAATTTCTTGACCGGTAATTTCGCAATCTCACCATTTCGCACTTGCTCCCGCACAGCTTCATCATTCCACACAAATATCCGATTTTTCAAGTCCAAATCGCTCAGTTCCAAAAAGTCGCGCACCGAATATCGCAAATCCCACACCGCCGCATCCGCCGAGTTCTTATTAAACGCATAAACCACCGTCGTCTTGTTAAACTCCTCCGCATATCGCCCAGATGTATAGACAAACGGCTTCCCCGAAATCACTAAATTCGCCACTTCCTTCTTATCTCGCATTTTCAACAAATAATCAAACATCTGCGGCTGCTTTTCACGGATTAGTCGAGCCACCGCAATCGTCGCATAAACATCGCTCAAAGCATCATGCGCCGCAAAATGATCAATTCCATTCAATTTTGTCAATAATTCCAATCTGTTTGTTGCCTTACCATCATCTGTCACTGGCCACTGGATCCCCTCCGGCCGCAGCGCCCGCACCATCCGCACCATGTCGAGAATATCCCAAGTGCTTCGCCCCTCACGAAATTGCCACTCATAAGCCGGGAAAAAATTGCGCCAAAATAAAAACCGCAAAAACTCATTATCAAACCGCACATTATTAAACCCAACCGCACAGGTTCCCTCTGTGAACACCTCGTTTTGCAACAACCGACAGGCTTCCAACTCCGTCAATCCATCCTGCGCCGTCTCTTGCGGCGAAATCCCCGTCACTAAGAGCGCTCCAACATTCGGCAAGCAATCTTTGCCCAATTTCACCAAAAAGTTCACCGGCTCACCCATCGGCTCCAAATCCATGTTAGTTCGCACCCCTGCAAATTGCATTATCCGGTCATTCCGTGATGAGATCCCACTAGTTTCTAGGTCATAGAAGAAAAACGACTTTTTCACCTCAGCACCGCCTTAATCCTCCGCACACCAGCCGAAGAAGAAGTCTCCTTAACAATCTCAAACTTCAACCCCTCCGCCCCCGCAATTTTACCAGTCTGTGAAACATGCGGACCACCGCAAACCTCGCGCGAAATCACCGCCGAATCCCAACCTTTTGCGATTTTACCACCATCTGTTCCAACGGTATAAACCTTAACTTTCTCACCGTATCTCTCCCGAAACGCTCCCATCGCCCCCATCTCGCCCAATGCAAAATCCGTGTCCACTTCATCATACGAAACCGGTAAATCCGCCAAAATCGCGCTATTCACCAGTGAAACAACCTCCGCAATCTGTTCCGCCGTCATCTTTTCCTCGCACGAGAAGTCCAGCCGAATCCGTTCCGCATCAATATTGCATCCCTTTTGCAAAACACCAGCGCCTAAGACCTTCCGCAACGCCGCCATCAACAGATGCGCCGTCGTATGATACCGCACGTTCATGTCCGATTGGCTCTCCAAACCACCCTTGAATCGCCCCTTGGTCGCCGTTCGGCTCAATTCTCGCTGCTCCTTCATACATCTGTCAAACTCGGCTCGCCACCCATCACTCACCGGCTTGCTCCAATGAAACGCCTCCTCAATCGTCAATTCCATCGGAAATCCATAGGTATCCTGCAACCTAAAAATCATCTCACCCGTAATCTCCGGCTCATTTTCCGCTAATTTATTAAACTCACGAAGCCCCTGCCGTATCGTCTGTCGAAAGGCTTTTTCTTCCTTTTCCAATGCTGTTGTAAAAAATACAACAGCATCTCCAATCGACAGATAAAAATCGCCATAAATCGACGCCACAATCGGAACAATTTCAGAAATAAAATTGCCTTCAATCCCCAATCTGAGCGCTCGCAAAATCGCCCGTCGCAAAAATCGTCGCAAAACATACCCTTGCTCCTTGTTTGATGGCGTCAAGCCCCCGCTTGCCAAAAACACCGCGCTGGTCAGATGATCGGCTATAATCCGCATTTCCGCCGCGTTGCTCTCGTATTTCTTGCCGCTCAGTTCTTCCAGTTTCTCAATAATCGGATAGTATAAATCCGTCTGGAACACATCTGGCACACCTAGCGAAGCCATGGCGATTCGCGACAATCCGCCGCCAAAATCAATGTTTTTCTTAGCTAATTCCTCAAAACCATCATCTGTTCGCTTATATTGCATAAAAACTTGGTTTCCAATCTCGACAAACTGCCCATTTTCCCCAGCCGGATGCGAAAGCACCCCTTGCGAACGGTATTCTGGCAAAATCGCCTCCTCACCAAAATCATAAAACACCTCACTATCTGGTCCGCACGGGTCACCAACTGGCGTCGTCGCAATCCCGCCTCCTCGGCTCCACCAATTTTCCTTGTCGTCATAGAAGAAAATCCGCTCACCATCCTTAATCCCCCGCTTGTCACCATCTGAAGCCGAACCGATTTCCGCAATTCCAGCCTCAACTCCGTATCTGGCAAACGCCTTGACCCAAATCTCCGCCGCCTCCGTATCACGCGATATACCAACAGATGTATCGCCAATAAAACAGGTCACAAAAATCTTCCGCACATCCAACCCAACCTCTTTCACCAAGAAATCTAGAAAATTGTTAATCTGTTCCTCCTTAAAATAATCTCCCAGCGACCAATTCCCCATCATCTCAAAACATGTTGTGTGCCGGTTATCTCCCACATCCTCAATGTCTTGCACGCGAATGCACGGCTGCACATCTGTCAACCTCACACCCGCCGGATGCTCCTGCCCCAAAAGATACGGCAGTAACGGCTGCATCCCGCTCCCCGTAAACAGCGTCGTCGGGTCGTCGCTCAACACCAAAGGTGCCGGTTCAATCACCTTATGCCCTCTGCTAACCAAAAAATCCAAAAACTTTCGCCTAATTTCACTCGATTTCATAACCCTAACCTTTCATTATATCATACTTAACCCAAAATGTCAAGCCTATAAGTCCGCATTCGTATGAACAGATGTAACATCATCCAAATCATCTATCGCGTTCAACAGCTTCTCGACCTTTTCGCGCACATCCGTATCCAACTCCACCATGTTTTTCGGCACATATTGCAATTCCGCATTGTCAATCGTTAAACCTCCGTCCAAAAGCGAACTCCGCACCGCCATCAGTTTCTTTGCATCTGTGTAAACAATCACCAAGTCGTCCTCCGCCACCACATCCAAAACCCCATCAATCTCCGAAGCCGCCAAGAAAACGTTATCAAAATCCGCACCCGAAACCTCAATTACTCCCTGCCGCTCAAACTGGAACAAAACGCTTCCCGGCTCCGCCAATCGCCCGCCGTTTTTCGCCAAAGTTGTTTTGATTTCTGGCATCGTTCGGTTGCGGTTATCTGTCGCTGTTTCAATAATCACCCCCACGCCACCCGGCGCATAAGCTTCATAAACATCTTCCATCAGTTCTGCGCTATTTTTGTCGCTCGCTCGCGCAATCGCTCGCTTGATATTTTCGTTCGGCATATTGGCTTGTTTTGCCTTCTCTACCACCATTGCCAAACTCGGGTTCATCGCCGGATCCGCTCCGCCACGCGCCGCAATCGCGATCAAGTTTCCCAACCGCGTAAAAATCGCCCCGCGCTTTGCGTCCACCACCGCCTTTTGCCTATGTGTTGTCGCCCATTTCGAATGTCCGCTCATAATAATCTCCCTTTTCTCCATTTTACCAAAAAAATCAAATTTTTGCAACAAATACATACCAAAAAAGAGTCGGAATTTACTTCCGCTCTTTTTTGTTAGTCACCTTATTCTCATAACTTCTCTTTTAGAGAAAAGTTATGAGTGCTACTTGCGTGGCTGTGACATATTGACAGTGATTGCTCGTCCGTCCAACTCTTGACCGTTTAATTGGTCAATTGCCTTCTGGAGGTCAGCTTCGTCATCAAACTCAACGAAACCAAAGCCACGAGAACGATTAGGGTTTTCTTTTTCCATAATCACTCGAGCTTTCGCAACAGGGCCAACTTGCTCAAAAAAAGCTTTGAGCGCGTCGTCGCGGGTCTTGTAATTCAAGCTCCCAACGAACAAACTTGGTTTGTTATCCATCTATGTAGATTTCCTCTCTTTATCATCAGGACGACCTTCAAAATGGAAACCAATTTGAACCCTGAACACCCCTAGTATATCACAACGAAACGAGAATGTCAAGAAAATACTTGTATTTTCTTGACCGAGTGAGGCAGCGATATCTCCCGCGAAGCGGGAAGATAGCACACATTAAACAAAAATACAAGCGTTCTAGAACGGCTTTGCTAATTTTAGGTTAGGATTACCCTCACCAATCCTCAAAATCTCATTATACTTCGCAATCCGCTCACTTCGCGACATCGAACCAGTCTTAATCTGCCCCGTTCCCATGCCAACCACCAGATGCGAAATAAAGACGTCTTCCGTCTCGCCCGAACGGTGCGAAACAACAGCCGTAAATCCATTGCTCTGAGCCAGCTTAATCGCCTCGATCGCCTCGCTCAGCGATCCAATCTGGTTAACCTTGATCAAAATCGAATTACAAGCCTTCAGCTCAATCGCCTTTTCCAACAGCTTCGGATTTGTCACCAACAAATCATCGCCGACCAACTGGATTTTATCGCCAATTTCCGCCGTTGCCTTCTCCCAAGTCGCCCAATCATTCTCTGCAAACCCATCCTCAATCGAAATAATCGGATATTTAGCAATCAAGGCCTCATAAAACTCAATCATCTCGTCACCGCTTAAAACCCGACCTTCGGTTTTTAAGTTATATTGACCGTCTTTATAAAACTCGCTTGACGCCGGATCAGTCAAAAAGGCAATATCTTCACCCAGTTTATACCCCGCCGCCTCAACAGCTTGGCTAATCAGCGCAAACGGCTCTTCGTTACCCTTGGTGTCGCGCGGCGCATAGCCACCCTCGTCGCCAACAGTAGTGGCATAACCGTGCGCCTTCAAGATTTTCGCCAATTCGTGAAAAACCTCCGCCCCCATCCGCAAAGCCGTCGGAAAATCCTCAGCCCCAACCGGCATAATCATATATTCCTGAATATCTGTCGCCCAATCCGCATGCATTCCCCCGTTCATTACGTTCATCATCGGCAGTGGCAGGCTCATCTCGCTTTCTGGGGTTCCGCTAATTTCACCGATGTATTTATAAAGTGGCACCTTTTTCGCCTTTGCCACCGCCACGGCCGCCGCTAAGGACACCGCCAAAATCGCATTCGCCCCAAGGTTACCCTTATTCTCTGTCCCGTCCAGCGCAATCATCTTGCCATCCAAGCCCTTTTGGTCGCTCGCATCAAACCCAATCAAAGCTGGCTTAATCTGTTCCAAAACGTTATTGACGGCTTTCAACACGCCCTTGCCGCCATATTTGCTCGCGTCGCCATCGCGCAATTCCAAAGCCTCACCTGACCCAGTCGATGCCCCGCTCGGCACCGCCGCTCGCCCAAAGACACCATCTTGCAAGAAAACTTCCGCCTCCACTGTCGGATTGCCCCGACTATCCAAAATCTGCCGCGCCTTTATATCCGTAATCTCAAACATAAAACCTCCTTATATACCCCCATCATACCAAAAAACTCCAATTATTTCAAGACCCAAAATAGCAAAAAATCCCCAAAATCAGGGACTTTTTGCATTAACCTAACAATTCGCGTGTTTTCACCAAAACCTATCTATTAGATAAGCTCGACAGTTGCACCAGCCTCTTCCAAAACCTTCTTCAAAGCCTCAGCCTCATCCTTGGCAACCTTTTCTTTGACAATCGATGGCACGCCATCAACCAAAGCCTTCGCCTCACCTAAGCCCAAACCAGTTGCTTCTTTCACAGCTTTGATAACTGCAATTTTCTGCGCACCAGCGTCTTTCAACTGCACGTTGAATTCGCTCTTCTCGTCCGCAGCGGCCGCACCGCCCTCAGCTGGAGCTGCAACCACGGCTGCCGCAGCAGCTGGCTCAATTCCATATTCATCTTTCAACACATTTTTCAACTCATTGACTTCCAAAACCGTCAATTTGACCAATTCCTCGGCCAATTTCTTAACATCTGCCATATTTAATCCTTTCTTAAAACTTTATAAACCATTTAGTTGCAAAAACTAATTTGCCTTTTCTGCCAAACCGTCCAACAGATTGTGCAAATTGCCCGAAAGCGCATTGACGCTATCATTAACCGGCGACAACAACTGGCCAATAACCTCGCCAATAAGCTGGTTCTTGCTTGGCAATTTCGCCAAAGCCTTCACTTCGCTCTCTGACAAGACATTTCCGTCAGCCGAAAAAGCCCCACGAATGCCCAAGACATCGTGATCTTTCGCAAATTTGTCCAAAATCTGAGCCGGTGCAACCTCATCGCTATCACTGATAGCATACAAAAGCTGACCCTTTAACGCATCTGTCGATAAATCCTTGTAGCTCGCAATATCTTGCAAGGCCACACGAACCAATCGGTTTTTGATAACGCTAATACTCACCCCAGATTCCCTCGCCAAACGACGCAACGCCTGAATATCCGCGACACTTAAGCCCTGATACTCCGCAAACACCGTCATCTTGGCATTTTCCAAATTGCTCTTCATTTTTGCAACCAAAGTCTGTTTCTTATCACGACTAATCGCCATAATTCTCTCCTTTGATTAACTTTTCCTATCTTTCCACGCGAATTGTTAATTTTCACCTCTCACAGCACAAGATTTCCTCTCGGTAGCAAATTAAGCCGTCTAACGACAACAGCCACTGTCTATGAAGTGATACCCCATTATATCACCTTCGGTGAAAAATTGCAAGCGATTTTGCACACTTGGAGCAAAAATACAAGTATAAAATCACCGTAAAAGCGGGTGACGCGAGGCGGGGCTGTCCCGCAAAATTATTTTTCAAGATTATTTATTAGTCTTTGTTTGGTTATATGGTATAAACTTCATATAATCTTGAAGAAATAATTTTATGGGGCGGACCGAGTGGCAGGACCCGCTTTGGATGTAATTTTTGCGATTTTTCTTGCAATTTCACAAGAAGTGTGATATAATGATAGTATATATTGCTTAAAAAGGAGTTTTATGAGTTTTGATTTGTTGCAAACAATTGGTGAAAAACAGAAAAAATCCGCAGTTTTGGACATCCGAAGCGGCGACACTGTTAAGGTCTCCCAGAAAATCAAGGAAGGCGACAAGTTCCGCATCCAGATTTTCGAAGGCGTTGTCATCAACGTCACCAAAAAGGCTTCCCACACCGCCCGCTTCACCGTCCGCAAGGTCGCATCTGGCGTCGGAGTGGAAAAATCCTACCTCATCCACAGCCCTCTCATCGACAAGATCGAGATTGTTTCACGAGGCAAGGCTCGCCGCAACTACCTCTCGTTCCTTCGCGAACGCAGCGGTAAATCTGCTCGCTTGAAAGCACAAGATTTCAACCACGCAGCCGTCAACACCTTAAGCGAGCCAGTTGCTGAAACTCCAACAGAAGTTCCAGCCGCCGCCTAACAATCATGCCATCTTCAACCACCGCCATCGGTCGCCAAGCCGAGGCGGTTGTTGCTTCTTGGCTTCAAAACAAACACGGTCACCAAATCATCGCCCAAAACTACCGCACAAGGTTTTATGAAATCGACATCATCTCCCAATCACCAAGTGGCAACTACTATTTCACAGAGGTAAAATACCGCAAAAACGCCTCCCGCGGCAATGGCCTCGACGCCATCACACCCCAAAAACTTGGGCAAATGCACTTCGCCGCCGAAATCTTCACCTCCGACAACAACCTAAAAGCACCCATTCGCCTAGCTGCTGCTAGTGTCATGGGTGCCAATTTCCAGCTCAAAGATTTCGTAATCATCAACGAATAGACTTGGTTTTTCGCATCTGCAAATTATCTTCTTTCTGACCGTATTTTGCAACGGCAAAATCCCGAGCG
>JAISJL010000024.1 GCA_031261545.1 Candidatus Nomurabacteria bacterium | reverse complement strand
CGCCTACGACCAGCCAACCAACAGGCAAAAAGAAATCCCCAATTTCCTCTTCGCCGCTCCGCAAACCATCGCCAAATCACCATTGGGGACATCATGAAAAAACAATTCTTTCTCGCAATTTTTGCCCCAATTCTCACCACCGCTTTTCTCATTTTCGGGCTCACAATCTTTCACCAAAACCAAAAAACCTTACTCGACCAACAAACCCATCTCCCAAACGACACTTTCCTCGTCAAAAGCCAAACCCAAACTTCAACCATAACCACCAAAGACCTCGACCAAATCGAAAACAGTTTTCCTCTAGCCAATTATTTCTATAACGACTACCAAATCATCGCCACCAACGACAATTTTTTCACACAAAACCAACTCGAAACCAATGATGAAAACCCGCTCGAAAACATGGGGTTAGTTCTCGGCTACAACCTCGCCATGCAACTTTTTTCCAGCACCGACATCATCGGCCGCCCGCTCAAAATCAACTCGCAAACCTTTTTCATCAGCGAAGTCCTACCTAAATCTTCCGAAAGTTTCGCCCTCGAAAACCTGAGTAACCTCGCTCTCATAAATTACCGCCAAGCCTCCGCCGCCTTTGGTTACCTCAAAATCGACCAATTTTTCGTCCAAACCAACGACCCAAAAAACCTTTCGCAAACCCTAAAATCCAACCATTTTGACCAACAGGATTTCACCATCTCCGACACAAAAACCCTCCACGACGCCGACCTCACGACCCTCCAATCTCAACAAAACAATTTCCTAATTCTCGCAACAGCCATCATTTTCCTCAGCCTTTTTCCAATCTTCTTCTATTTTATAAACTTCACGAAATCTATGCATCACGAAATCTCTCTCCGTCAATTTTTCGGCGCAAAAGCCACCAACATCTTCGCCATCTTCCTCCGCCAAATCATCAAAATCATCCTCACAATTTTCATCATCAGCCTTTTGCTCGGTTTCGCCGCAGCAAAAATATATATTTTATTTGATTAGCTTTTCACTACCGTAAATACCTTTTTCCGTAGCGAGTTATGCTTTAATCTTTATCTAAATTATTTTTGTTCGCAAAATCCACCGCCTCACTTTGCAATCCCAAAAACTTCGCACGCAAACTTTCGCCAACTTTTTTCGCCAAAACTCCCTCAAACATTGCCGCCTCCACAATCCGCACCGCCACCGAAAACCTGTCTGTTTTATTTAATATTTGTAACAGCAGCGGCGTCGTTGTCGTCCCCTTTTCCTCATATCCCGCAAAAGCCACTTTCCGCACATCGCAATAATTCGCGAAAATACTTTTAATCGTCGAAACATACCCATGGAAGTTCACAACCATCGGTCGCGAACCAGCCAATTTCTCAAACCTTTCCAAACTCATTTCGTTCCCGCAAACTCCAAAATGCCCGTTCGACAAAATATTCACACTAACAAACCTCACTCGCACACTCGGTGCATATTTTTGCAAAAGTTCAATTCCCAGCAAAACTTCACTCGAAACATAATCGCCAATCCCCCACACACTCACATCAAAATCATCTCCAACCGAAGAGTCAGCCAAATCCATAAAATCATACGCAAACGCCCCTTGCCCCTCGCCCAAACAATACCGCATTAACGCGTCGCCCCGAGAAAACCACTGCGACTCATTCGTCTTCCCACAAACAATCGTGTTCACCGCATCCCAACTTTCGCTCACTGCATATCGCATAGCATAAGTCGCCGCCAAAGCATTAAAAGGCAAAAACACATTTTCCACACCCGTCGGTCGCATTAACCTCTCGCTCATAAACCCCGGATTCTGATGCGAAAATCCATTATGATCCTGCCGCCAACCCACGCTCGTCAATAAAATATTCAACGCCGGCACTCGCCCCCACCACGCCAAACCCTTTTTCTGCAATAAGAACTTTACATATTGCGTCGCTTGCGATGTCATAATCTCCGCAAAAGCCTCATACGACGCCAAAACCCCCCGTCGCCCCGTCAAGGTATATCCTTCAAGCAGACTAAACAAAGTGTTCTCGCTCAACATCTCCGTCACTCGTCCATCGCGCGACAAGTCCTTGTCCCACGCCGCAATCGGCAGCTGCCAACTCCGCGAAGTCGCCTCATACACCGCCGCCAATTTATTCGATGCCGTTTCGTCCGGACAAAAAAACCGAAAATCCCGCGACACATCGCTCACCGCCAGGCAATCCCGCAGCACCTCTCCCACCTCAAGGGCAGAACTCGCCCACTTTATACCCTTATTATAGCACACTTTGTCCGAAAAGTCAATATCAAACCAATCATCATCTGACAAATCCGGTAAATCCAACGCCAATCTGCTTTCATGACCTCCAAATGCCTGCCGATTTCGCCCCATCCGCAAATCTTTTTTTGGCAAAACCTCATCAAAAACCGACGCTTGGAAAACCTTCTTAAACTCATACCCGCGCAACCATTTGCCCAACAATTTCAACTCCGCAGCGTCCGAATTTGCCTTTTCCAAAACCACTTGATGCGACAAATTATTTCCTGCAATCTTCGAGCCGTTCAATGTTTCGAGTCCTCCCTCGCCTTTTCGTGAACGAAAAACAATCAACATTGGGCGCGCCAACGAACCGCTTTTCAATTTCTTGAAAATCTCAAAACTTTTCTGCAAAACTTCAACAAAATCTTTATGAAAACTCGGCGCTTCTTCGTCAACCACCACAACTTCCCAACCAAACCCGCCAAACAAGCCCCGTAATTCGTCGTTCGTCATTCGCCCATAAATCGACGGACCGCCAATCTTGTAGCCATTGCAATGCAAAATCGGCAACACCATCCCATTATTATTCATCGAAATCAGCCGCGGCAAATTGAGCGATGCCAAAAGCGCAGCCGTCTCCGCCTCGCCATCACCAATCAAAACCGGAACGATTATTTGCGGATTGTCCAACGCCGCGCCAAAACCAATCCCCAGCGAATATCCCAATTCACCACCCTCGCAAATCGCACCAGGAGACATCGGTGACGCGTGGCTCGGAAATCCGTTTGGTGACGAAAAACTTTTGCACAGCCACCCCACGCCTTTCGCGTCAACCTTGCAACCATAAAAATCTCCCAGAGTTCCCTCCACAAACAGGTTCGCATTGAGCGCCGGCAATCCATGGCCATCGCCCAAAACAAACAAAACATCAGGGTTAAAACTTTCCAACGAACGAATCCACGCATTCAAATAAGCATACGCCACGTTTATCCCATGGCAAGTCCCAAAATGTCCAATCAATCTCTTTTTCACATCACCAAATTCAAGCGTCCGTTCCAACAAAAAATTATCTCGCAAGAAAATCTGCGCCACGCTTAAATAGTCCGTCGCTGCCACAAAATCACGCAACTTTTTCTCACTCGCAAAATTACTCTTCTTTCCCACCATATACTTATATTATACCACTCGTGGAGGCGTTACGCAATATCCGACGCTACGCGATTGACTTCCTCAATCGTCGTCAAACCATTCAAGGCCTTAAACATACCATCTTCGCGCATAGAGATCATCCCTTTGTCCTGCGCCGCGCGCATAATCTCGTGCGAAGTTGCGTGCGAAATAATCAGCTTTTGTATATCCTCGTCCACATCCATCACTTCATACAACCCAACGCGTCCCTTGTAGCCTCGTGGTGTCTCCTGCGTGTCGACACCCTTCGCTAATTTGAAATTATTGACCGACGCAAGTGGCAAATCCGTATAACCCAAATCCTCGCTCACTCGCCTTTGCTCCTCTGCGCTCTTCGGCAACATATGCCCCACAACTTCCTTAATCAACTTTGTTTCAATTTCGTTTGAATCATAAAAAGTTTTGTCTTTCGCAATTCGCCGCACCAATCGCTGACCAATCACCGTGTTGAGTGTCGAAGCCAAAAGAAACGGCTCCACACCCATATCGAGCAATCGCGGCAAAATCCCCGCCGCCGAGTTAGTGTGCAAAGTTGACAGCACTAAGTGACCCGTCAGCGCCGCCTGCACCGCCAAATTGGCCGTCTCTTTATCGCGAATCTCACCCACCATCACCACATCCGGATCCTGACGCAAAATCGAACGTAACCCTGAAGCAAAAGTCAATCCCACTTCTGGATCAATCTGAATCTGGTTCACGCCGTCCATTTTATATTCCACAGGGTCTTCCAATGTCACAATGTTGATTTCTTCGCCCTTAATTTCCTTAATCAAGGCATAAAGCGTGGTGGATTTTCCCGAACCAGTCGGACCAGAAGTCAAAATCATCCCATTCGGCTTACCCATTCCCGAATGAATCGCCCGCAAGGCGCGCCCCGCAAAACCCATTTCCGTCAAATCAAAACTATTCCCCGTCTTGTCGAGCAATCGAATCACAATCTGCTCACCCCAAACCACCGGCGAAATCGCAATACGCAAGTCAACTTCCTTCTCCAAGATCTTCACCGCGAATTGCCCATCTTGCGGAATGCGGTGTTCATCAATCTTCAACCCCGCCAAAATCTTCACGCGCGAAACCAACGGTGCTTCGGCCTGTTTGTCCAGCCTAATAATTTCGTGCAAAATACCGTCAATGCGACATCGCACAATCAACTCCATCTCAATCGGCTCAATGTGAATATCCGAAGCCTTCGCGCGAATTGCATATTCGAGCAATGTCAACAAAACCTTGGAAATCGAAGAATCTTGCGTAATCGTCTTCAAGTTCGCCGAAATCGCCGTCTCCTTGGCCGCTTCTTGATTTTCTTTGCCAATTTGCTGATGAATAATGTCAACCGACGAAAAATCCGTCCCATATTGTTTTATAATGTTATTTATGCCGTTTTGCGAGGTCATATATGCCAAAATCGGCATGTTTATCGAAGTTGATAAAAAGTCTACGCCCTGAATATTGGTTGCGTCCAACATCGCCACCACCAACTGCCGCCCAATAATCCCCACTGGCACCGCCATCGTCTGCTTGGCAATATTGACCGGCAACATTTTCAGGATGTCGTCGCCAACCTTAACGTTTTCCAAGTTTATATACGGAATGTTGTAAATATATGAAACCGCATGCGCCAATGAATCTTCGTCCAACCAGCCTTGCGTCACCAGCACCGAAAGCAACGAATTATGATCTTTTTCCGATTGTGCATTGGCTTTCTGCAACAAATTGCCGTCCAATAGACCATTTTCTACCAGCGCATCAATAATCTGCTCTTGCGTTTTTGTCGTAAGTAGGGGCATTTCGACTCCCTCCTATTCTTCGTTGTCTTGTGCTGGCGCTGTTTCTTCGGTTGTATCTTCCGAATTATCTTCTTTGCCCACTTCAATTTCAACTGTTGGATTTATAGCCGTCTTGTTAAAAATGTCCACACGCGGCTCCGTCAATGTCGGCTCAATCACTGTGAAGGTCGGCACGCTTTCCGTCTCGTTTTCAACCTTACCAAACAGAGCGTTGCCCACAAAATACGCCACCAAAACACTACCCACCGAAGCGAGGATCAAAATTGCTACATCAGATTTTTTCATTTTTTCACCCCTTTCTTATTGTCCGCGCTAATCGTCACAGATGTCAAAGCCACTTGACTCTCGTCAACATAATACGCCACGCCTCGCACATTCAACTGTATCCGCCCCGTATAACTAATATTTATCTGATTGGTTGTAATAAACCGCACTGACTTTTCCAAGTTTTCCAAGACCTTCTTAATCGCAGTCTCATCACCCGAAACCGTAAAGTTAAAGTTGGCCGATTTGACTGCCGAGGCTGCCGATGCCGCCCCACTCGTGCCACCAGTCGCTGTCGAAGCACTATTACCCGTTCGCACCGACTCAACCGTTGCCCCATCAACCTTCAACAATCTTTCCGAAAGTGACGAACCCAAAGAAACTTCATTATAAACACTCGGCAAGGCGTCCGGCACCACTCGCAAAGTCGATTCCTTCTCCTCGAACCGCGCACTCTGCAAAGCTTCATTAAGTGACAAAACCTTAATCTTATTCTCCAAAGGCTGCATATTATTCGAGCTAGTCTTGATATTCTTCACTGTTATATTCTTCTGTGCGATAACCTTACCCGTGAAAATCGTCTCCACCACCAATCGGCGAATACCAACCACACCAAACCCAACAATGATCGAAACCACAACCACCACCATAATCATCGTGCGTCGCGACTGTTTGATTAGGTCGTATCGTGTATTTTGTTTTTTATTTATAGTAGCCATTATTTTACCCCCTCCAAACATTCTTTATCGTCCGGCAAACAATCCTCAGCCTCTGCCTCAAAGATGTTGTCGCGAACCTGCACATAAGAATCTGTTACAATCTGCTTGCTTGGCCCAACAATTGTCAAGTGTTTCTTGCTAAAATCAAACAATTCCGTATTGAGCGTAAAGTTAATGCTAAATCGCAGCACCAATCCACCATCAGCATCACGACCATACGAGGTTTCGTTAATCGCAATCGCACTGTCCAGCAGGAAAATTGGATCTTCGTCTTTGGCTGGCGTATAGCGACCCTGTTTCTCTAAATCTTCCTCTTTCAACTCCGCATCCTTTGTCTCGTCATAATCTGGAACATAGCGATAACCCGCCAGTCCAATTGTTTTAATCAAGGCATCCAAAGCCGGATACCCACCACGCGACTGACCATCCATCGTCACCACACCAGTAGTCTTGTTGTAATTAAACGACGACAATGTCACAAAATACGGCGAATCGTTCTTTGGCAAGCTCACATCCAAAAAGGCAAACAACCTCGACGGAACTTGTTTACTGCCCGATAGCACACCAATCTGCTTCATCTGGTTTTGCAAGGTCACCGTTTCGTTTATGCCAGGGCGGCTCGACAGGGCGCTAAAATCTTTCTTGATGGTATTTGACAAAACATTGGACGCAATCTTCTGACCACCCAAAATCAACGCCATAATAATCACCGCCGCAATCACCGCCGCACCGATAATAACACTATAAAAAATCACCAAATTGCGAATCTTCTGCGTTTTGAGCAGTTCCAATTTCACATTAGGGACTAGGTTAATCTCAAACATCACTCCTCCTTTTTGCTAATCCAACCGCCACCGCAAACTCCGACGCAATCGGCAATAATTGTTGTTGCAAGGCTTCATTGACGCGGATATCATGCCACGGATTACCAACCGCCGTTGGAATCGCAACCTGCATCTCGATGTATTCCGGCATAAATGGCACCACGCCCGAAAATCCAGTTGTCACGATATTCTTGATCGGAATATTCTGATACCGCATCTGGAAGAAATTGATTGTCTTTTTGAGTTCAGAGAAGAACTGCGCCATCGCACCGTCCGCTGCCTTAAAAATCTGACCGTCCAACTTGTCCTGCACTAAACCAAATTTCATCAAAAATTGCCTTGCCTGATCTTCACGAATCCCCAGTTGTGACGAAATCCCGCGAATTACACCCGAAAAACCACCCGGAATCGAGCGAATCACTCGCGGCGCGCCAGCATAATAAACCACAACATCTGTCGAAAGTTCACCCATGTCAATCGCCAACGAAGCGTCTGGAATATCTGGCGAAAACACCGCTCGCGCCATCGCCAACGAATCCGGCTCTTCGCCAATCACATTATAACCCAAGTTTTCCAACAGTTCCAGCCGCTCCTCGCTATACGTCTTTGCCACCGACGCCAACAAGACCTCCATCGTCTGGTTGTTCTGCGGTGAAGTTCCAAGAGAAACATAATCAACCTTCGCGTCCGCCACCGACATCGGCACATAATGGTCAATCTGGTATTTAATTGTGCTTTTCAAGTCTTCCACCGTCTGATTTGGCACATCTATGATTGTTGTAAAAATCTTGCTCGATGGCAACCCAACCACAACATTTTTCGCCGTAATTCCAGATTGCGCAATCACCTGTTGCAAAACGTTACCAAATTTCTCGCGACCAATGTCCGAGCTATCCAACAACAATGCTTGATCAACCTCGGCATAACCATAATGCTTCAATTCCCAACCGTGAGCAACTGCACCAGCGAGCTGCACCACTCGGATAGTCTTTGTGCCAATATCTAGAGCGAAGAACTCGCCCAACCCTTTTGATAATTTAACCTTCATAATCCTATTATACACCCTTTTTTTTAAGCGTCAAGCGTTTTCGCCAACTTTTTTGCATAAATTATCAATCTCTGCGTAAAATCCCCATTAAGCAGCTCGCCATAACAAGTCATCAACACCAAATCTCCCTTTTCCATCTCATTTTTCATCGAAATATCCGCCAAAACCTTCACTTCTTTACCAAAAACTACATAATTCTCCACCCCACCTTCACCAAAAACCGCAAACCCATCGCCAATTTCCAATTCATCCAATTCGCCAAACACACCAGGGTTATGCCCAATCAACAACTTATCCATAAAAACCCCAATATTCGACCGAACGATCGGCGCTTCAATCCTATTTTCCCAATCCACGCCCATCTCAAACACCGACGCCTTAATATTCAATTTCGGGATACTCAAAATCTGCCCGTTCCAATCCGACCTCTCACCCGCCACCCCTGCCGACAGGCGATAATCCACCGTGAACTTATCGTCCGCCAAAAGTTTTCCGTTAATAATATATTGCAACACCACAAAATACGCCGCCGCAATCGCCAATGCCACGACCAAATATTTATAATTCTCTCGCGAAAAAACTTTTTTACGCTCAATTTGCAACATTTTACCTCTCTTACAACACTAGTATACCACGAAAAACTCAATTTTCCAACACGGCTATGCTTGTGGAAAACTCATTTTTTTGCTATTCTATATATAGAAAGGTATTCATGGAGGATTATTCACCAACAGACTTAGTCAAGATTTGGCAACAACTGCTTTTTGATGTCAAAAAACAAACCACCGAAAGTTACTACACGGCCTTCCTACAAGAAACCCAACTCCTCTCACTCTCCAGCGACCTTGCCGAAATCTCCGTCAAAAACGCCTTCATCAAAACCCAAATCGTCGCCCGCTTCGACAAAATCCTAAAATCCGCCTTCGAAAAACAAAACTTCTTCATATCCGAAATCATCTACAATGCTAATAACAAAAAACACGCCCCAAAGAAATCAATTTCCGTCAGCCAACTGGCGCAAACTAAAAGCACTTTTTCTCCAATCAAATCACCACCAACCAAAACCAACCTCAATTCTCGCTACTCCTTCGACAATTTCGTTAACGGTTTCAACACCAAGGAAGCCTTCGCCGCCTGTCAAGCCATCGCCGCCAAACCCGGCCGCCAAAACCTCAACCCCTTCTTCATCTATTCCGGCGTCGGACTCGGCAAAACTCACCTCATCCAAGCCACCGGTAACGCCATCATCGCCAATTTTCCCAACCTCCAAGTCCTCTACATCACCGCCGAAGATTTCTACCACGAGTTCATCGAGGCCATCCGCTCCGGCTCGGATTTCAACGATCGTTTCCGCAAATGCGACTGCCTCATCGTCGACGACATCCAATCCTTCACCGGCAAAGACCGCTCCCAAGACGCCTTTTTCAACACCTTCAACGCCCTTTACCAAAACAACAAACAAATTATCTTGAGCAGCGATCGACCGCCAGGTAGCATCAAAACCCTCACCGATCGCCTCAAATCCCGCTTCTCCGCCGGCTTCACCATCGACATCCAAATGCCCGATATGGAAACACGCGCCGCCATCATCCGCTCTAAGACGGAGGAAAGCAACATCTCCTTCTCCGACGAACTCGTCAACTACATCGCCCAAAACTGCCACACCAACATCCGCGAACTCGAAGGCATCCTCAACAACCTCTGCACGACTTACGAACTCTGCGGCACCGAACCAACCGTCGAACTCGCCCGCAGCCTCATCCAAGGCACCCGCATCGCCACCTCCAACAACCAACTCTCACCAAAGCAAGTCATCGACAAAATCGCCCACATCTTCCAAATCTCCGCCTCCGACATCCTCTCCACTAGCCGCACCAAGCACATCGCCGAAATCCGCCAACTCGTCATGTACATCATGTATGTCGATCTCGGTCTCAGTTATCCTAAAATCGGCCACGAATTCGGCAAAGACCACACCACTGTCCTCCACTCCGTTCGCAAGATCAAAAAGTCCCTCGCCACCAACGACGCCCACATAAAAGAACAAGTCGAACTCATCAACCGGAGGCTCTATGCTTAAATCACTTAGACTTTTTTTAACATCCCATGTGCAAATCATTTGGAAACCCACTGCAAATTCCCTGCAAATCTCCGTGCAAAACCACCGACTTTCCAACAACTTTTCGCTCCATTCTACCCTCCACCGACTTTCCAACAACTTCTCCCACATTTTCCCAACAACTTTTCTCACAATTCCACCCATCTGGCGTCGACTGGGTTTCCCACAGTTTTCACATACCCTATTACTACTAAATATATATAATAAGAAATCAACCCCACTCATAAATCACATAAAGAAAGGAACCACATGAGCACCCAATTCACAATCAAACAAAGCACACTAAAAACAATCCTATCACCACTTGTTCATATCACGGGCGAGAGTTCCCAACTCCCCATCACCAAAAACATCCTCATCCAAATCGCAGCGGACGAACTTACACTGAAAAGCACCAACCTCAGCGTTGGCTTGATCCAAAAAACCAAGAAAATCACCAAATTCACCGGCGACGAAACCACCATCCTCGTCCTCGCCAAACCACTCCTCGAACTCATCACCAACCTCCCTTCTGGCGAAATCACCATCTCCGTCAACGACGAACAGCGCACCATGACCATCAAAACCGACCAAAACCTCACCACCCTCCAACTCAGCAACGCCGACGAGTTCCCCATCTTGCCCGAAATCGAAGAAAAAGACGCCATCCAATTCTCCATCAACGCAGATATTCTCAAATCCGTTGTCAGCAAAACCATCTTCGCTCATAGCAACGACATGTCCCGCCCCATCATCACCGGCATCTATTTCAACACACAGGACAGCAAACTCTATGCCGCCGCAACCGACGGCTACCGCCTCTCGGATTGCCTCATCTCGGACTATTCTGGCAGCAAAGACCTCAAAACCATCCTCCCTTTTAATTTCGTTGGCGAACTGAATAGCCTTCTCGGTGACAATGCTGATGAAGTCAATTTCTTCATCACCGACGAAAGCGTCAAGGTCACCTTGGGCAATAGTGTTCTCTTTTCTAACATCATCGACGGAAAATATCCCGACTACCGCACCCTTATCCCCAAGTCGCCATCCATCAACATCGTCCTCGACAAAGAGGCCCTCCTCGGCGCCATCCGCACCACCGCCGTCTTCGCCAAGGAAAGCCAAGGCGTCATCATCTTAAAAGCGAGCAAGAAGGACAAAGCCCTCATCGTCAAATCCCTAACCACCACATACGGCGAAAACACCGCCACCATCCCCACCAACGTCTCCGACGACTGCCAAATCTCCCTCAACTCCCGCTACCTCACCGACGGCATCAATAGCCTCTCTGGCGACCGTGTCGTTCTCGGCTTAACCGACGGCATGCGGCCGATCTCACTCAAGCAAGCCGTCGACGACAACACCTACACCCACATCATCATGCCAATCCGCGGAGAATACTAATGGATTTACGGATCAAGGCGCTAAAACTCGGCAATTTCCGCAGCCACACCACCACCGAGCTCATTTTTCCCGAAGACAAAAATACTATCCTTATCACTGGCGAAAACGGCTCCGGTAAAACCTCAATCTTGGAAGCCATCCATCTTTGCTTGCGCGGCCTATCTTTCAAGACCAAAAAACCAGAACAAATCATCAACACTGGCGTAGATTTTGGCAAAAAGGTTCCATTCACCCGCGCCCAAATCACGGTCAGCGACGGCATCAAGCGCCTCTTTTTCTACGACGAACGCGGCAAAAAGTTCATCATCGGTGCCAATAAGGAAATGAAATCCCTCCCGCTCACCCAACGCTACCCCACCATCCTCTTCGATGGCGACGATCTCGTCTTGTTCCAAAACCAGCCCGCCAAGCGCCGCGCTCATCTTGACAACATCTTAACTCAAATCAACCACGAATATTATATCCATCTCGCCCAATACGACAAAGCCCGTTTCCAGCGCAACGCCCTGCTCAAAAGCGGTCGCACCGACATCGAGCGCGAATTGCTAACTTGGGACGAAATCCTCATCAAACACGGCCAGTATCTCACTATCAAACGCCGCGAAATCATCTCCGAAATCAATCAGCAAATCAACCAAACCTACCAAAAAATCGCCCAAAACCACGACCAAGTCCAAGCCAAATATCAAACCCAAATTGAGTCCAACGACGAAACTTCTTGGCGCCAACATCTCCAATCCACGCGCAAAGAGGATATCCTTCGTGGGCACACCACCTTCGGCGTCCAAAAGGACGACATGATTTTCTATTTCAACTACCACAAAACCATCGAACAAGCCTCCCGTGGCGAAATCCGCACCATCATCCTCGCCCTAAAGTTCATCGAAGCTCAAATCATCGAACACCACCTCGGCAAAAAGCCCATCATCCTCCTCGACGACATCTTCTCCGAACTCGACGAATCCCGCCAATCCATGATCCTCGGCAACTTCGACGCCAATCAAATCTTCATAACTGCCACTCACCCACCAAAAAACATGACCTCAGATTTCATTTTACCATTAGCATAGCCCACCTATCGCAGGCGTATGCTAGCATTATATCACACATTGCACAAAAAGTCAAGTGGTGTTATAATGGTTTTATGCAAAACAAGTTTCATCTAACGCTCGAACAAAACCTTTTCCTAGCCAAAAAGATTCTGGTTGGGAATATCTACAATTCCGCCAAACAAGAGGGCGTCAACGCCACCTACCCCGAAACCGAAACCATCTTGGAAGGCGTCAATATCCCCACCGTCAAACTTGACGACATCCAAATCATCCTCAATCTTCGGGATGCTTGGCGTTTTGTTCTAGGCAATATCGCCGACGATCTGAATCTTGATTTCGTCTGCCAAATCAACGAGAACATCAGTCGCAACTATTCGCTCGAATGGGGCAAGCTCCGAACTGGTCCAGTCGGTATCGGCGGCACAACCTACGCTCCACCGATTCCCAACCAACCCGAAGCTCAAGCGAAAATCACCGAAATCTTATCTCGAAACACCTCAACTACCGAAAAGGCCCTCGATTTATTATTATACCTTTCCCGTGCCCAACTTTTTTGGGACGGCAACAAACGCACAGCGAATCTAGCCGCCAACAAACTGCTCATTTCCTCTGGCGCCGGCGTCTTTACTGTCGCCGAAGAACACTTAGCCGAATTCAATAATCTCCTCACAGATTTCTATAACACCGGCGAATCCACCAAAATCAAACCCTTTCTTTACGAAAGATGCATTGTTGGGCTAACCATCTAAAATTCTTATACCTAACAATCAGCGCCTTGCATTTTCCTGCGTTTTTTGTTATATTTTATATATGGACTATTATGGGCAAGAATTGGCAATGGCGACCGCTGGTGCGAGCGGCGGCGCACTTGACGCTGGCGCAGCCTATTCCGGCGAACAAGAAATCCCCTACTCTGGCGGCAGCAGCGGCGGTCGTTTCGATTTCCGAAACCTCATCAAAGGCAAAATCACCAAAAAGAAGGCCATTATTGGCGGTGGCATCGGCACGGTGATTATCGGGATAATTATGGGTGGCGGGGCAATGTTGGCTTTGCAACCAATTCATCTTCTAGAAAACCTCCTCAAAACATACGACCTCAGTTCTTTTAGTATCATAAGAAGAACGGCCCAGGTTGAAAGTAGAGCACTTTTTTATAATAACCATGCTTCAACAGGTATCCAGCGAGCGGTTCAGCGCTTTATAGGAATCAGTGAAAAGCGTGCCACACTCTTTCGTGACGCCGGTATGGATCTGATTTGCGGCGGAGACCATATTTGTGGCAACGGCGACCTTAATGCCTTTGGTCGATATAAAACCAACGGAGTCCAGATATTTGATCAAGCCACTGGCAATTCTTTTGATGCCAGCAAAGTCCATAAAGTTATGGATACGTCGCTGACAAAAAAACTTAAACAAGTATATAATGGCAAGGTTGCTAGATGGTATAATAAGAAGTCTACAGCTTTTTTCAATAAAATCAAAGCATTTGCGACCAGAAAAGGCATAATAAAGGATGATCCAAACCGAGTATTAACACAAGATGAGATTAACGCTTTATTTGCAGAACAAACCAAAGGTAAATCAAGTGATAGTGGTAATGATAAAATTGGGAAAGCCACCGATGTTGACGACCAAACCGCCAAAGACGCTGCTGACCAGTCCAGAACTAGTGGCAAAACCTCGGGCGTGCTAAGCAAAGATACGAAAATTAAAGTAGCCAAGGCACTCAAGGGCGCCGGAATTGTCACAGCTACCGCCGGAATCGGCTGCACACTATTTAAGATTTATGAAACCTATGTTGAATATCAAGGAATTGTTGGCAAAGAACAGCGAACCAATTTTGCCAGCACAACGCTTTCCGAAATAGAAACAATCAAGTATGGCGTAGCAGAGGGCGATGTCATCAACGGCATGATGAGAAATATAAACGCCAAATCATCTTATGAGATACCTGACACTAGTACTATCTCCGCTTCATCTGGTGCGCTTGGCACATTGGACCCAAATAGTGACGAAATAATAGATGCAACAGCCGACATGACAAAAATAGTTACTTTATCGGGACCAGAATCCGACGCGTGGAAATATGCCGTAGATGGTAAAAAAGTCACCAGTCCATCTCCCGTAATTGCCGAAAATATGAATTACTTGGATACGGCAAGTTATATTAAAGCCAATAGCTATAAAAACCCAGCAATGTCCTTTGTTGCCGGTGGCGTAATTGCTGCAGCCGATAGCAAGTTCTGTAGTTTTGTTTCCAATCCTTGGGTTCAAGTTGGCGCACTCGTCGTGACCGTTGTTGCTTCTGTTGCGCTAGCTGTTTTGAGTGCTGGTGGCAGCGTCACTGTCGAGGCGGCTCTTGCTTCGGCGTTAGGATTTGGAACTTTCTGGGCTGGCGTCGCAACTGTCATTAGTATAATTGCCCCTATCGGTCTCGCTATGTATAGCGACCAACTCTTTCGCGCCGCCGTGGGTAATGTTTTCGATGCTAGCACACAAGGGCAGCATAACATCGCAGCCTTAGTGTCTGGAACAAGTGACATAATTAGCACAAAGGGTATGAACGACGCCGCCTTGACGCCAACGCCAACTAGGGCGGTATCGGCCTATAAGGATTACCAAGCCTATCTTAAAGAAGAGGCTGAGTTAGACCGCGAAGACCGCAGCCCATTCGACATCACCTCTACCAACACTTTTCTAGGCTCATTTCTTGTTGGGTTTATTCCACAAGCCTCTTCCCTGTCTAGCCCAAGTGGTTTTTTGGGTGGCATTGGCGCATTATTTAACGATGGCTTTGCCTCGTTATTCCCGTCGGTGAAAGCCGCTGATGACTTGGATAATTTTGAAGCATCCCTCAGCAACGAATGGTGTTCGCAAAATGGCGCAATGAGTGGTGTCGCCATGGATATATTCTGCACCCCTTATCGTATAACTGCTGACGTCAAGCCTGCCCCAGAAGCCGTTTTGCAGAGTTTAATTGATATGCGCGAGGCGGAAGTTGTTGAAAATAGCGTTACTAAGGAACTGGAAACAAAAATTCATAAAGTTAAATATCAAATTGGCGCATATGTAACTAGATATAGAACGAACCCAAAAACTGGTGAATGTGTCAGCAGCACCAATCCAGAAAAGATAAACGCGTATAACCCCAACGGTCACAATGCAAATGTTACTACATATATTTATGATGGTGTTTACGACAGTTCTAACCTGGTACTAGATCAAGTTGACACGGTCAAGAGTTACCCTTATACTGACTGGTATGAAAATGATGGTGGATGTAAGCCGGCTTATTTCGACGAGCGAGAAGAGCTGACTCGCGATAAGGATAAAACATTAAAAACAGCAAGTATCACGGGTTTATATATTTTCCAAAAAACCTACGTGGAACGCTATGGCGGACTAGATAAAGAAGAGCTTCCTACTGCGACGCTAAACGAAAAAGGGCAGCAAATTGACCCAGAGTATGAAAAATATTATGCACCGAATGCCATCCTCTCTGGCATACCAATTATTAATCTATTCACGGGTGAAGCTTACTTTAAGTTTTATGACAAAGACGAAGAAAATAAAAAAGAGTATAAGTTTGAGGAGGACTACTATGACCCGTGCACTTTACCCAACGGCACCGTAGTCAACTGTGTCCTATATGGTAAGATCGGCGTCGATGATGGTAGCGACTACTCGCGCACCCTCTATTCTCTATTCTTCATAGATCAAGACATCGAAGATGGTCTTAATGGCGACCTTCTCTACGGCTCCACCGTCACCAACGGGGGGGGGGGCAGTAATTAACGGTAATGGCGACGGCACAACTGGCACCACCACACCTCCTGGCGACATCCTCCCACCCAGCAGCAACGGCGACCAACCAATCGGCGATGTCTATGCTAGTTCCGAAGCCATCCCTTGTGATTCTCGCACGCGCGATCTCGGTATCTTCGACGGCTACCATGGCGGCATCCTGACCAAAGTCCGCCTTTGCGAACTAGACATGCCTAGCTCTGGCTCCGAAGATGGTGGCAAAGCCCGTGTCAACTCCCGCGTCTCTGGCGCCTTCGCTTCTCTGGTTGACGCCGCCAAGGCCGCCGGTCTCAACCCATCCGCTAACAGCAGTTTCCGTTCGCAAGCCCACCAACAAGCTCTCTGGGACGCCAACCCAAACCCTGCTAAAGTCGCCCGCCCCGGCAACTCCAACCACCAGATGGGTCTTGCTATCGACTTTTCAATGACCGGCACGGGCAGCACCAGCAACTGCAAAACCATAAGCGGCATCTGCACGCCAAGCGTCCACAGCGATCTCTACGACTGGCTCCGCGCCAACTCCTGCACCTACGGCATCCGCCAATACAACGGCGAATTCTGGCACTTCGACACCCTCGACGACTCCACCCGCAGCTGCGGCGCAATATAACACAAACAACATTTGACGCCTTATCATTTATTTGAGTATTTCCCTCCAATATGCTACAATATAAATATGAAACTCTTCCGCAAAATCATCACCCTTTCTGCAATCTTGGCAGTCACTTTCTCCACCGCCTCCGCTTTCGCCCTGTCCGAAGCCGAATATCGCAAGATCAACAGCTACGACGGGCGATTTTACCTGCCCGATGCTACCAGTTATGATGGCACTCCGGGCGGCAGCCTCTGCCCACAAGATGGCAACATCAGCTCTGGTTTATCCGACAACGCCATCGAAAAACTCCAAGCCATCAGCAAGCTCAACAACATTCCCGATGGCAACATGGAAGCCTACCTTTACGGTGAACAGCAAACTGGCGTCAAATGGCAAGCCTTAGCGGCGCTTCACTTCACCGAAGGCGGAATGAACCCCGACCAATCCATGCTTAACGGTGCCAAACTCGGCTCCGGCGTCAATGTTGACGGCATGGTCGTCGGCAACACCCTCAAAGAAGACGCCGTTATTGCTGCCAACGCCCTCATCAACATGGGCAAAAGCGTCTATAATGTCGATGTCTCCTCTCCTTCCGCCACGGCCGACGATTACGGTTGGGCATATCTCGCCTATGGTCGCGGCTACATGTATAAAGTCGACAACATTCCCTACGACATGGCAACCATGGTCATGAACTTTTACGACAACGCTCACTGGGACATGGTTTGGCTTCACCAGGATTCTTGGTATGGCGACAAACAATACAACAGTCTCGAAGGCAAGCACAACGGCAACCCTGGCAAACTCACCGTCTTCACCTATCTCAGCAATATCCAGCTGGATTACAGTTTTTGCGACAACTTCCCCGTCGTGGCCGTTGACGGCAAGGTCTTCCCTCTCGGTGGCGCTACAAAGAGCAATCTCCTCACTAACGCCAATTTCGGCTCCGGCAGCAGCGTCCTCTCGCAACCCACCGGCTGGTATCATCACGACTATTCCGCGGCCGACCTTGGCATTATGATGCAACAAGACGGCGGCGATTGTGCCAGCTATAGTTTCACCGCCATGTATTGCTATTCCGTCGGCGCCCCAGTCCTCGCCATCTCCGACGGCACCGTCAGCTACTATAAACATTACAGCAACAAGGTCGCTTCCGACTGGGTCGAAAAATGCGCCCAAATCGGCTTCACTGGCGACGACGGCACAACCTACTGGTATGGTCACCTCGCCTACGAAGATGCCTACAGTGTCCCGGGCAAAGTCGTCCACGCTGGCGATGTCATCGGTCATGTCGGCATGCCACAATGCGCCCAAGGCACCCAAGCCCATCTCCACATCGACATCGAAAGCCCAATCTTGCACGACTCGCGCATAACAGACATCATACAAGCAACTTATGAGGCTCTGCCAGAATAAAGGAGAATTATGGATAACAAAAACGCCAATCAACCACAACAAGACACCGTCAACCAATACGGCCACCAAAAACTCGAACAATTCCAAAAGTTTTCTGTCATTTTAATCCTGATCGCGGTGTTACTCTTGGTAGTACTGGGCATTTTCCAAAAAGCCATGGGCAAAGACGCCGGCGCCGACCCAGATTTCTTCACAGAGGAAACCCTCGCCCTCGCCAACCAAGACGCCTTGTCTTCTACAGACATGCCACAGGAAACCATCGCAGTCTTATACCGACGCATCCGTGATTTCGTCATGTCCGACGCGGAAAAATCCACCGCCCCGCACGCCAATCAACCCCAAAGCAACATGCCTGCCAACTACTTCACCGCCACCATCAACCGCGACTCTCTCCGCCAAATCACCGACAACCAATACCAATTCTCCATCACTATCACCGACGGTCGCCAATACCGTATCACCTTTTCCCTCAGCGAAGACAAAACCGAACTCCTCAGCGCCCAAATCACAAAAAATTAAATCAACCCGCCAACCCTAATATGTAATTTCAACTTCAAATCAACCACCAACTTATTTTTGACCCAAGCTTTTTGTCTTTCATTATACAGAACCTCACCTAATCCTGAAAAATATCCGTTAATAAATGCAGCAATTTTTGGCGATGCGATTCAACGTCCATCATACCCATCCTTCATTTTTTGCGCCCTCGCAAACACCGATTTGTTCCCATAAATCTTTGCAATTTCCAGCAACTTCTCCCAGTCGACTTTATCATAAAAATCAATCTGCGGACGAACATTAAAATACAGCATATCGCAAATAGCACGTTCAACCGATGCGAAAAACGTGCCACTTTCCTCCCTAATTCCTGTTTTGTTATAAAAAAGCTTATCGCTCATTTTATTATAATAAAAACTTACCTCCCCCAGCTTCATTTTACGCGAGTGTATTGAGGCGTTATGGATAGTGTCGGATGCCTGGAAAGACAACCCCTCACGAATTAAAACCGTGAAACCAGTAATATAGGACGGCACAACTAGTTTATTTGCAATCGCAAAAATATCCGGTTCCCGCCGTATCGAATAAATACCACGCTTTATGCGAAAAAGTTTCCCTTGCGTAGCATAATTACGCGCCGATTGTCTAGTGTCGGATCGTTTGGACTGCCCCCAAAGCACACTCAGATCATCCAATGTAAACACCGAATGACGGCTTTGCAATATTTCGCTATATTTTGTCATATTTTCTCCAAAAAGTTACATTTTATAACTTTCTATAAAACATTATAGCGCAAAAAAAAAGGCATTTATCAAGTAATTTTACAAACTCTAGCCCCTTTACTTTCCCTCAAACATATGATAAAATAAAAATATGAAAAAGAATCTCTCTCTCTCTCTCTCTTATTGAAGCGCAAATCTAGCGCCACAAAACTCAAATACATTTTTGCCGTTCTGCTAATTATCTCCAGCGCAATCTTTTACACCGCCCAAGCTTTCGCTCTCACCGAAGCCCAATTTCGTAAGATTAACAGCTATGACGGGCGGTTTTATTTGCCCGATGCCGCTAGCGGCGGCTACACTTTTTCGCGCTGGTGCGATGGTGGAAATGGCAAATACGACTTGCCCACAACCGCTTCTTATGATGAACGTGAAGCCACAATTTGGGCGTATTTCCGCAGCAAAGGTATGACCGAAGCGCAAACGGCCGGTATTATGGGTAATTGGATGCAGGAATCTGGGCTTTCTAGCACATCGCTCCAGCCCAGTTCCAATGTTACACCGTCCACACATCCATATATGTTTGAGCCAGTTACAAGTAGCAACTGGGATCAAATCAAAAACTTAATCAGAAATAATTACAAACCTGGTGAAACAGGATTTGGTTTCGCACAATGGACATATTATAGTATTCAAGACGATTTAATGGACTTTGCACAGGAGCGTGGTGCGGCAATGACCAGTTTTGCGATGCAGCTGGAGTTTGCTTGGTCAACTATGCAAAAGCGAAATGGTAATTCTGCGCAAAATGCAGCCAGAGATAATTTCATGGGCTTCACCAACGATGGCGCATCAGCCGTAATAGAGGCAACACAATACTATTACAACGGCTTTGAAAATACTGGTTCTGGCACCGTTCCCTCAGCACGCGTCACTTATGCCGAAGGTATATATAACGATCAACACGGCTCCAATGGGTCTACCGCGGAAATAACGCATTGTGATTTTATGGACGACAGCATTTTTATCTATTACACACAAGGCTGCTGGGACCCTATTGGCTCACGCAATTCTTCGCACAAAGCTGTGGAGTGGTGCAATCAAAACATAGGTAATGATACAATACAAGGAGCGGGTTGCTATATTGTGTCTATTGCTATTGCCGTTTCTAATCTGTTGGGTCAAGAAGTCACCCCTCTTGACGTCCGCGATCTTATGAATAGCGTCGGAACTGGTTTTTCCGCAGGCGGTGCGGCGCAATCAATCCTTGGCAAAGTCGCTCGTTTTGGCGTCCCAGAATATTACAATCTGAGCGCTGACGATATTTCCGGTGCCAGCGCAGCCACGGTCGAACAGGTTCTTGCTGATGGTAAACTCATTATTGTCGGCGGGAACGGTCCTGCTCCATTCACAACCAATGGTCATTTTGTCGTTATCCGCGGCATAGATCCGGACGGCAGCTGGGTTGTTTCCAACCCGGGCAACAATGCAGATAGCGGTTTTCGGCAGACCTATGACCCAAGCGTAATATTAAATAATATGACCAGCATGTCAACAGTTTATAAATAGGAGGAAGTATGCAACCAAAAACCATCTGGCAAGTTTTAGCCGAACACCGTAAAGTTTTGCTCATAATCTATACTATTTTCGCTGTCGCCATCATTATTTTAGCCATCATAGGTTTGTATCGTCACTTTACCTCATTTACCAAGCAGGAAATCACCACCGTTATCGACCCCATTTCTGGTGTTGAACTCAATGATACCGGAACGTCCTATCCCGATGCAATTTCCGCCGTAACTTGGCGCGGTTTTGAGAACTTGGCTGCATCCATCAGCCAAGAACAAATCAATTTTGCAAAAGGTAGAATTGTGGACGCCTTTATTGAACAATATGCCGGTGAAGAACTAACGTTGATTAGCTTGGTCCATGACACTCTAACTCAAAACAAAACTGAAGCTGGATTTTGGCGATATTCTTTTCGCACCGCTTTTAACAACGATATCACCAACCAAGCTGTCATCAACATAATACTTGATACCGCCAACGGCACAGTTTCAATCACCAAATATCAGGAGTAAAGAGTATTTTGCATTCTGTGCAACAAACCATCATGCAAATCCACCCCTAGCCCCTATGCAATTCCACCATTACAACCTATGAAAAGCTCCGTGTCCACCATTCCCGCTTGCCTATACGAGCAAGGTGTGCTATGATATACTTATCATGACCGAAGAAAAAATTATCATCAAACAACTCCCGCCAAAGAAGCAAAAG